>CAMWGM010000040.1 GCA_947173755.1 uncultured Muribaculaceae bacterium | reverse complement strand
GGCTGAGGCCCGCGTGCTCCGCGCTCTCGGCTACTACTTCATGATCGACCTTTTCGGCAAAGGTCCCTGGGTGCTCGACTCGCCCGTTGGTGCAGTGCCCCCCACCTACGACCGTCAGCAGCTCTTCGACGGTACTGTCGCTGAACTCGTCGACGTCATTGGCTCCGGTCATCTCCGTCCCGCGGCACAGCAGGCTTACGGCCGTGTCTCGCGCGAAGCAGCCCGTATGCTCCTCGCCAAACTTTACCTCAATGCCAAGGTCTACGTCGGCACCCCCATGTATGACAAGTGTGCGGAGCAGTGTCTCGAGATCACCAAGACCATCACTTCGCTCGCTCCTACCTATAAGTATCTTTTCTGTGCCTCCAACGACAAGTATGTAGGCAACGGTGAGATCCTCTGGGCTCTTCCCCAGCAGAGCGGTATGATGGAGACATGGGGTGGCACCACCTACCTCACTGCCGGCGCATTCATCGAGTCTGCTCCTGACGAAGTGCTCGCAAAACTCGGCACCTCCTCGTCGATGGTATGGTCAGGCGTCCGCATGCGTCCCGAACTCTCCACCGCCTTTGAGCCCGGCGATAAGCGCGCCCTCTACTATGCAGGCGACTTCAAGGTCGGCGTTCAGGATCTCGACAACTACGATGCCGAATCCGACGGTTACATGTGTATCAAGTACACCTACACCACCGAGGACGACTATGAGAACACTGCTGGCATTGTCAGCCCCGCCATGTGCAACGCCGACTATCCTCTCTTCCGTCTCGCCGATACCTACCTCATGCTCGCCGAGTGCCAGCTCAACGGTGTCGACTGCAACGGTAAGCAGTATTTCGATGCTGTCCGCACACGTGCCGGTCTTCCCGTCACAGGTCTTACTCCCGAGTCGCTCCTCCACGAGCGTCAGACCGAACTCTACTGGGAAGGCTTCCGCCGTTCCGACCTCATCCGCTTCGGCAAATACACCGGCTCAACCTACAACTGGTCATGGAAGGGCGGTGTCTACGAAGGCGTAGCCATCGACGACACCCGCGCAATCTTTGCGATCCCCTACCAGTATGTGGCAACTGTCGGCCAGAACCCCGGCTATTAATCGACTCGTCTAATGCACATCAATAAATCAACAGCGATGATCAACAAACTGTCACTTTATATGGCCGTCCTCATTGCATGCCTCGGCCTCGCTGCATGCGACGACGACAACACGCCTCAGTATCACGACGCTACTACGAAGCTCGTGCTCAACACACCTCCTTTCGCTACATCTACCTACGAACTCACCCCCGGAGGTATGATGGATTTCACCGTGGCCGAACAGCCCGACTACGGCTTCCTGGCCGCTGTCAACTACGGTATCGAGGTCTCCTTCGATAAGACCAACACCGTGGCTATCGCCCCCGAGAAACTCACCACCCAGACCCTTCAGATCAAGGAGCAGCTCGTCGCTCAGGCAATGCTCCAGCTCGAAGGCATCGAGGATGCCGACGCCTGGGCTGCCAGCAGCATGTCTCAGGGTCCTGTGACACTCTACGTCCGCGCCACCTGCCAGATCCCCGATGTGGAATCTTCGTTCGTGACCTCCGAATGGGTCACCCTCGAAAATGTCAAGGCCTACTTCGCCGTCCGCGAACCCGGCTCCATCTACATCATCGGTAACGTCTCCGGCGAATGGATCGAACCTGCCGCAGGCAATGCAGAGCGTCTCTCCGCTTGGCGTCTCTTCGAAAGCAAGACCGCTATCGGTTCGAAGATCTACTCGGCCGTCTTCAATCTCCCCGCCGATCCCTACTTCCGCTTCTACACCGACCTCACCGGTTGGGATGGCGGCGCTTCGATGGGCCCGCTTGAAAACGAAGACAACCTCAGCGTCGATCTCGCCGCTAACGGTGGCCAGTGGGAAGGCTCACTCTACAAATCAAAGGCCAACTTCCACCTCGAAGGATTCACAGGCGGCGAAGTGACAATCGTTGTCAACCTCTCCGACGCCAAGAATCCAACATGCCAGATTATGGCCGGCTCGCAGACCGTGATCGATCCCAAGTACATCTATCTCGTCGGTCAGCCCGTCGGTTGGAACGCTCCCATCGAGAGCAACAAGGATCAGCTCCTCGCGCTCGTCGATAAGACCGACTCCGGCATCTACACCGCTACCGTCGAGGTCGAGAGCGCAATCGACTGGTTCAACTTCCGCTTCGCCAAAGCCCTCCTTCCCGACGATGCTCCCAACCAGTGGGGCGCCGAGTGGATCGGTTGTCCCGAAGGCGACAACTTCGAGGTCAACATGCCCTTCACCGGCCCGTCCGATGGCTCGGAGAACACCTGGCGTATCATGAACGCACAGGTCGGCCAGAAGATCAAGTTTGTAGTCGACACATCGGTAGAACCCGCCACAGTCTCATTCTCAGTGACTGAATAATCCGTCAATTCTTTCACCCTTCCGGCGGCTGCATGCCCGCTGCCGCCGGAAGCCATCAAAACTACTCAAACGTACAGATGAAAAAAATCTTTTTAATCCCGTTTCTGGCCCTTGGCGCAGCATTTGTCGCCTGTGATGAGGTGGAAGAAATGACCGGTGAACCCACCGTCATCCCTCAACTCCCTCTTTTCGAGGCCTCCGATCTCGTGATCAATTCGCCGGTCGGCAACGCTGTCGATCTGGCCGCACTCAATGCTGCCGGCAACAAGGAAGTGGCCGTCATGCAGGTTGCCTCCGTCGAGAATATTCCTGAAGGCTACAAACTCGCCTATGATTTCAGGATTTCTGCTGAAGCCGTCAATCACGAGCCTGTCACAATCCCTGTAACTCTTAATGAGGAGGGTACATCCGGCTACGTCACCACCGCTCAACTCGAGACCGCTTACGAATCATTCTTCGGCCCCGATCTCACTCCTGCCAAGATGGTAAGTTATGTCGAGGCATTTGCCGTCTCCGAGGGTAATTCCAAGATTCTTCTCGGCGATTATGCTGCAGCAGTGTTCACCATGACCCCCGATCCCGTATTCGTGCTTTACACCCCCGGTGATGCCAACGGTTGGGACGGTGCTTCATCCTGTCAGCTCACATCGACCAACGGTTATGAATTCTCAGGCGTGGCAGTCCTCTCGCCGAACGGCTTCAAGTTCACCTCCGCTCCCGGTTGGGACGGAACAAACTACGGTGCAGGTGCCGAGGACGGCGTCCTCTCCGACGACGGTTCTGCCGGCAACCTCTCCGTTGCGACAATGGGACTCTACTGGTGCTCGGTCAATACCCGCACCCTCGCTTATCAGACCACTTATCTCTCTACCCTCGGTCTGATCGGTTCGGCTCTGCCCACCGGTTGGGACAGCAGTGTCGCCATGACTCCCTCCGACGACTTCCTGACATGGACAGTCACCACCTCACTCAGCGACGGCGAACTCAAGGTGCGTGCCAACGATGCATGGGATATTGACTTCGGCGGTTCGCTCGACGACCTCGTATTCAAAGGCGGCAACATCGCAGTCACTGCTTCCGCATCGGCTACGATCACTGTCGACTTCCACACCGTCCCCTACACAGTCACAATCAAGTGATAATCCCCTCAAAGAAATAAGGGTGAACTAATCCTCCCCTTTTTATTTCTCTCAACGGCGCCCGCCTCCTTCGCTGGAGACGGGCGTTTTTTGTGCCCCCCGGCTGCTATCAGCCATCACAGGCAGTCACCTTGTGATGATGAAGATGCTCCCGTAAGGCGCAAGATCTATTGTCGCGCCGGAATCCGAGACTCTTTCCGCAGTCATCGGATCCCATAACTCTATCGTTTTTCGGTCTGACCGGAGGGACGGACGGAAAGAGAAAGCCTTTTCACTGTGATTGTAGACGAAATATATATCCTCACCGTCAGTCCGCCGGTGAGTGAAATACACCTTGCTCTCCGGCTGGTTGTCGCTCTGCAGATTCAAGTCAGGCCTGACACCCGAAGAGGTGATCGCGTCGGCGAGATTCTCACCTTTGTCACATCTCACCACTGTCATTCCGCGCCTATTAAGGAGTTCAAACATCCGTTCATCTTCCTCGGAGATCGTCGAATGCCCCTGCACCGCCAGAATTTTGTAGTCAGGCGAAAGGTCGCTCGGATGCTCCATACAATGCTTCAGTGATGCCCGCGTGCAGACATCGAAGTTATACCCTTCAGGGATTTCGGGAAGTTTGTAGGCCATCGTTTTTGCCGGAAGATCATCGCCGAGAAAAACCAGTATGTCCACTACCGGCCGACCCGTCTGAAGCATCTGCGCGCAGCGGGCCTGATACTCCCAGAAATGATCGCGGCTCTTGTCCCACGCGGGATTATGGCGGTGGAATATGTAGGGATGCGCGCTCGCCGAATCATCATACTTCCGGTCGGGCCACGGCTGATAGGATGAAGCGCAGATCACAAATTCATTTATACCCTTGCAGTAGGCGAGGTTGGCTATCCTCAGCAGTTCGTGCCATCCCCGCTCCTTCCATGTGGAGTCATTTTCATTTTCAGGGAAAAAATAGGGTGTGTCGGTGAAGGCTTCTCCCGACGCGATCCGTTTCCCGTAGAGATGTGCTGCCGAGGCTGCGTCGAGACAGTCGTAATTGCCGTTTTTCTGATAAGCCCAGAATTCGCCCTGAGGTTTCGCCACACTGCCGCGCGAAGCTATGTTGTCGTTCAGGCAGCCGAGCATCGCCTGCGATGTCAGCGCCACTCCGTCGCGCCGGCACAGAGAGTCGAGCGTCCCGTAAAACTCATCCCTGACGACCTCGCTGATTGTCTGCCGGAAATCTGCCAGAAAATTCTCCGTTGCCTCGCGGCTATCCACTATCAATCCTCCCAGTGCCGGAATCCACTTGTCTATTTCATATCCGCGTCTTTTCAGAAAATGAGCCGGCATATCCTCGGTCCAGTTTGCTATGCCCGCTTCATGGCTGTCGATTTGCATCCCCGTCACCTTACACCCGATCGCTTGGAGCGTGTCATGGATCGCCTTGAAGTAACTGTTGTAATGAAGTTCTGCCGCTTTCGCGCTCATCACATCGGCCTCCGGCCAACCCTTGCCGGTCAGAGTGTCACCGTCCCATACGATGCGCGAGCGGCCATGCTTGACACTCCCTCCGGTCGGAGCGTAGCCGATTATGACCTCCCCCGCGAACGGTCGGAAAGCCGACTTCGGGTCGATCTTACCGGGCGATGCAATTTCGCTCCGCAGGCCGCTCTTGTTTTCCCAATTGTCGGTCAGGTCATAACTCATCAGACGCACGTTCTCCAGATAGAGACTGTTGTGCTGTTCCGAAGAGCCCTGCCAGTCGTGGATATTCAGACGGAAATAGCGGGCGGTGACAGGAGGAAAATTCACTGTACGCTGCCGGCTTTTATGACCGATCACATCCTCTATTCCTCTCAGTTCAATCACTGTGGTCCAGCAGACCCCGTCGTCGCTGCATTCCAGTTCACCGATAGGTGGAAACGGGATATACAACGCGCCGAAGAAATCCTCACGCGCTCTGCCGGGGATGTTCATCGAACTGTATGCCCCCTTTCCCCTCGGCCTCGCGGTGTAACTTATGGTGCGCACCTCCATCGTCCTGCCCGGGTCTACCGTGACCTGCAGAGGAGAGTTGTCAAGCAGAGTCACTCTCTCTTTGAGAAGAAGCGTGTCGATAAATGAGGCATCATCGTGAAGTGGAGCCGCGACAATCGCCAGCTGATGAAATCCCGCGGGAACTTTCTCTCCAGGCCGGAGAGTCACAATCTTCTGCATCCCTTTTTCAGGCGTTATCCATGGCCCCCCTGCCACATATCCGTTGGTCGATGCCACATCGAATGAAAGTCCCAGTTCCTTGGCCTTCAGGGCTGCATATTTCAGCATCTCCCACCATTGCGCCGACATGGCCGGACATGCACCCTCCTGAGTGCCGTGGGTCTGGTCATAGAACACCACGCCTCCTATCCCCGCATCTTTGAACGCCTGTAGATCAGCATCGATCCCATCCGCGGTTGTCTCGGTTTCGCCATGAAACCACCACACTTTCGTGCGGGCTTCCGCCGAGGGATTGACAAATGAATTCCATAGCCGGTCAGCGCTGCATGATAGGCCGGTGAGGAGTGCTATCATAAATAACACTATCTTCGAGGGTAGTTTTGAACGTTTCATCTCGATGCAAATTTACATAAACTTTTCTTTTTATGCCGTTATCGCCGCCACATTAAAACGTATCATTGTGAATTGTAAACTAAATTTACTATCTTTGCAGAATAAAACCACTGTTAACATGGCAACCACACTCACTCAAACTTCATTCAACTTTCCCGGACAGACAGCCGTCTATCACGGCAAAGTGCGCGATGTCTATACAATCAACGACTCCCTGATGGTCATGGTGGCCACCGACCGTATCTCGGCTTTCGATGTCATCCTCCCCGAAGGTATCCCCTACAAAGGGCAGGCTCTAAATCAGATAGCTGCATATATGCTAGATGCTACCGCCGATCTCGTCCCCAACTGGAAGATCGCAGTCCCCGATCCCATGGTCACCGTCGGCTACAAGTGCGAGGGTCTGCGTCTCGAAATGATCATCCGCGGCTATCTGGCCGGATCGGCATGGCGCGAATACAAAGCCGGCATGCGCGAACTCTGCGGTGTGAAACTCCCTGAGGGAATGGTCGAAAACCAGGCATTCCCCGAGCCTATCATCACCCCGACCACCAAGGCCGAAGCCGGTCACGACGAAAATATCTCGCGCGAGGAAGCGATCGCCCAGGGCATCGTCACCGCCGAGCAGTTCGACACGATGGCTGCCTATACCCGCGCGCTCTTCAAGAAGGGTTCGGAGATGGCCGCCGACAAAGGCCTCATCCTCGTCGACACCAAATATGAATTCGGTCTGCGCGAAGGTAAAGTGATCCTTATCGACGAAATCCACACCCCCGACTCGTCGCGCTACTTCTATGCCGACGGCTACGAGGAGCGCCTCAAGGCCGGCGAGCCCCAGAAGCAACTCTCCAAGGAGTTTGTACGCGAATGGCTGATGGCCAACGGCTTCATGGGCAAGGAAGGCCAGAAAGTGCCCGAAATGACTCCTGAATTCGTCGCTCAGGTTTCCGACCGTTACATCGAACTCTTCGAGCATATCACGGGCAAGAAATTCGAGCCGGCTCCCGAGACCGACCTCACCGACCGCATCGCATCCAACGTCCTCTCCTGCCTCAGCGAACTCAATCCTGCCGCCGCCGAGCCTATCCCCGGAGTATAAGTGTCGAACGACGTAGAAAATATTACTCCATTCGAGGGGGATCAGCGTGGCAAGACCGAGCAGGTGCGCGACATGTTCGACTCCATCGCTCCCGACTACGACTTCATGAACCGCGCCATGACCTTCGGCATCGACCGCTGGTGGCGACGCAAGGCTGTCGGGATGCTTCGCGAAGTGCCTCACGACGATATCCTCGATATCGCCACCGGCACCGGCGACCTCGCCATCACGCTGGCCCGGCGTCTTTCCCCGCGGCAGGTGACCGGCATCGACCTCTCGGCCGAGATGGTCTCTATCGGGCGCCGCAAGATCAGCAAGGAGGGACTGGCTGACACCGTCACACTCGGCATAGCCGACTGTCTCGCTCTCCCGTTTGCCGACGGTTCATTCGATGCCGTCACGTGCGCCTACGGTGTGCGCAACTTCGCCGATCTTCTTGCCGGTCTCGTCGAGATGTGCCGTGTGCTCCGTCCCGGAGGCATGGTGATGATTCTCGAACTGACCACTCCCCGCAACTCCCTCGTGCGCCCGCTCTATGACATCTACGCCGGCAGGATCATACCTGCCATCGGACGCAAGGTGTCAGGCTCCGATGCAGCCTACTCATATCTACCTGCCTCAATAGCCGCTGTCCCCCAGGGGCCGGCCATGGAGGCTCTCCTTGCCGAGGCCGGATTTACCGACCCCTCCACCCGGTCGCTCACTTTCGGCACATGCGCCATCTACACCGCGCGCAAGCCCATGTAATATCTCCTCATTTCTCATCTCTTTTTATTCTGCACGACAATGGCACAGAACAATAACAACAATCAGAATCAGATCCAGATCGAACTCACTCCCGAAGTGGCACGCGGCATCTACTCCAACCTCGCCGTCATCTCCCACGGCCCCAACGAAGTGATAGCCGACTTCATCACCCTCACCCCCAATATGCCCAAGGCCGCAGTCCAGAGCCGCATCATCATGACCCCCGAGAATGCCAAGAACCTTCTCAACGCCCTGGCCGACAATATCCGCAAATATGAGGCCACATTCGGCGAGATCCGCCCCAAGCGCCCCATCCACAATCCCCAGCAGGGTGGCGGTGAGATCCCCAACCCCTTCATCATGGGTGGAAACGCCTGATCTAACCGCATTCCCGCTTTTCGATGCTCACGATCTATAACACTCTCACCAGGACCAAGCAGGTCTTCGAGCCACTCCACGAAGGACGTGTCGGTATGTATGTGTGCGGTCCTACCGTCTATGGCGACGGACATCTCGGCCATGCACGCCCGGCCATCACTTTCGACATCCTCTTCCGCTATTTGCGCCACCTCGGCTATAAGGTGCGCTACGTCCGCAACATCACCGACGTCGGCCATCTCGAGCATGACGCCGACGAGGGTGAGGACAAGATCGCCAAAAAGGCACGTCTCGAGCAACTTGAGCCTATGGAGGTGGTCCAGCACTATCTGACCCGCTACCATAAGGCTATGGAGGCTCTCGGTGTGCTACCCCCCTCCATCGAGCCTCACGCCTCCGGCCATATAATCGAGCAGATCGAATATATCAAGAAGATTCTCGATGCCGGCTACGCCTATGTCTCCGAAGGATCGGTCTACTTCGATGTGCCCAAATTCAATGCCGAGCATCCTTACGGCAAACTTTCGGGTCGCAACGTCGACGAACTCCTCGCCACTACCCGTGCCCTCGACGGCCAGAGTGAAAAACGCAATCCCGCCGACTTCGCCCTCTGGAAAAAAGCTGCTCCCGAGCACATCATGCACTGGCCTTCCCCCTGGAGCGAGGGATTTCCCGGCTGGCACCTCGAGTGCTCGACGATGAGCGAGAAATATCTCGGCGAGACCTTCGACATCCACGGCGGCGGCATGGACCTCATGTTCCCTCACCACGAGTGCGAGATCGCACAGTCTGTCGCCCACAACGGCCACGACTCGGTGCGCTACTGGATGCACAACAACATGATCACCATCAACGGCAAGAAGATGGGCAAGTCGCTGGGCAACTTCATCACCCTCGACGAGTTTTTCAACGGCACCCACCCGCTGCTCACCCAGCCTTACTCGCCGATGACCATCCGTTTCTTCATCCTCCAGGCTCATTACCGCGGCACTGTCGACTTCTCCAACGAAGCCCTTCAGGCTTCCGAGAAAGCCCTCGCCCGAATGCTCGAAGGCTATCGTCGCCTGCAGGAACTCAAGCCCTCCGATGTCTCCACCATCGACGTCAGCGGCATCCGGGAGAAGTGTTATGAAGCGATGGACGACGATCTCAACACCCCCGTCCTCATCGCCCACCTCTTCGATGCCCTCCGTCTCGTCAACTCCGTCAAGGACGGCAACGCTACCGCCACTCAGGCCGATATCGACACCCTGCGCGAAATTTTCGACACATTCCTCATCGATATTCTCGGCATACGCACCGAGATGACCGACGGCGCTGATCCTCAGGCCATGGCTCCCTTCGAGGGGGCTGTCGACCTCGTGCTCGAGATGCGATCCAAGGCCAAGGCATCCAAAGACTGGGCCACATCCGACCTTATCCGCGACCGTCTCGCCGCCCTCGGTTTCGTCGTCAAAGACACCAAGGATGGCGCCGAATGGACCCTCGCAAAATAATTGACTCACACTCATGAATGTCCGGCCCCGGGGGCTGCAGGCCCTCTACGCCGGACATTCATGTTTTTTTATACCTCTCAGGATGACCGTTCATTTGAATCTCGGATCCAATCTAGGCGACCGGCGCGAAATGCTCGCCCGTGCCGCTGAAGCCGTTGCTGAAGCCCTTCCCGGCCGTTGGGCCGTGTCCGACCCTGTCGAAAGCGAGCCGTGGGGTTTCGCATCCCCTCATCCGTTCATCAATATCGGAATGAAAGGTGAACTTGATGTCGCGACCGATCCTCTCGTCATTCTTGACACCCTCCACGCCATCGAGCGCCGTCTCTCCCCGGCGCCTCACCGCGATGCCTCGGGAGCCTACATCGACCGCGCACTCGACATCGACATCATCTCCGTCGACGATCCCGACCCCATCCTCCTCCCC
>CAMWGM010000039.1 GCA_947173755.1 uncultured Muribaculaceae bacterium | reverse complement strand
AGCTGATGGTTGGCAATCAGGTTGCGGCATCTCGCCCGAAGAACCTCGATATTGAAAGGTTTTGAGACATATCCGTCAGCTCCGCTTTCGTATCCCTCGACACGCTCTTCTTCGCGCGAACATGCGGTAAGCATAAGAACAGGGATATGCGAAGTAGAAATCTCCTCCTTTATGCGACGACATGTTTCAAGTCCGTCTATTCCCGGCATCCTGACATCCCACACAATAAGATCGGGTACATAACGGGCTGCCATAGCAATGCCCTCGAGACCGCTTGACGCGAAGATCATATTGTAATCCTCCTTCATCAGTTCGTCGAGCATCTTGCGCATGTCCTGATTGTCGTCGATCACGAGCAGAAGCGGCTTCGACTCGTCCATCTCCTCGGGATGCGACTCGATCGGACCAAGTTCAACAGCCACTTCTTCCGCTGACAGGAGTTTCTCAACATGAGCCGGGGCGACATCGACATGACGGACCGGGAGATTGACGGTCATTGTGGTGCCCTCACCGAGTTTACTCTCGACAGCGATAGTGCCTCCGTGAAGTTCGATGAATGCTTTGGTGAGAGATAGTCCTATGCCGGAACCCTTGGGCCTGACTTTATCAACAATGAAGAAACGCTCGAAAATATTACCGAGGTCCTCCTCGGAGATACCGCGTCCTGTATCGGCCACGCTGAACGAAACATGATCAGGAAAAGTTTCGTAACTGACCGTTATCCTCCCGTTGTCGGGAGTATATTTGAAAGCGTTAGAGAGCAGATTGAAGAAGACGCGCTCGATTTTTTCAGTATCAATGGCCAGTGTGGCATCATCATCAGCGTTGATGCGTATGGAGAGTCTGATGTCGCGTTCGATGGCAAGAGCCTTGAAAGTTTCGGTCCATTCTGCAAGAAGAGCGGCAAATCTGACCTCGCTCAGATTAAGATCCATCTTCCCGTTCTCGTAGCGCCGGAAATCGAGCAACTGATTGATCAGGCGGCGAAGGATCTTGACATTCTTTTCGGCGATATGCAGGAGCGTATGCTGGTCAGGCGAAAGATTGTCGGCCTTCGACAATTGCTCCACCGGACCCGATATGAGTGTCAGAGGGGTGCGCAGGTCGTGGCTCACGTTGGTATAGAATACCAGTTTGGCCTGAGTAGCCTCGCTCAATTGCTCGTTGAGGCTTTTCTGAAGGTCTCGCTGCTCCTCAAGCAGACGGTTCTGTTCGCGCAACGCATCATGATGACGCCTGTTCTGCCAGAACGCTCTGAGCAGAAGGAAGAGCACGGCGAAGAGAAGCACGAGGATCGCGATTGAGAAGTAGAATAAGGTGGTCTGGGCTGAATGTCGGTTCCAATAGTCATCGACCATCGACTTCAGTTCGCGGATTTTCATCGTTTCCTCGATAAGTTCCTCATTCTGGAGAAGGAGAATGTCAGCATTGGTGTGATCGACGGCGGAAGAAAGAGGAAGCATGACCTCTTTCTCCTGAGGCTTTCCTGTAGCAATATTGAGAGCCATCCTGACAAGACGATGTCCCTCGGTCGGATAGAGGAAAGTCGCATTGATCAAAGAGTCGGCCACAGCCTGGAGTCCGATTTCCGGTGCGGCATCTACACCTATTATATATGGTGAGAGTCCCAGAGATTTTGCAACTTCGGCGGCAGCAATGGCCATACGATCGTTATGAGCGAAAATCAGGTTTGCGTCAGGATACTCCCTGAGCAATGAGTCAGCCATACGTGAAGCGTCGTCATGGTTCCAGTTACCGAAACCGCTTGCCACTACCCTTCCGTTCCCGAGGTTTGCCAACTCTTCGTCGAAACCACGGCGACGCTCGATGGCAGGGGTTGATCCGGGAAGTCCCTTGATCTCGATAGCCTTCATGTTCTCAGGCAAGAGATGACGGGCATAGCGGGCAGCCGCGCGTCCGATCTCTTCGTTGTCCACACCCATTCGAGCCGTATAGGTATTTCCGTGGATATTTCTGTCGAAAATAATCACAGGTTGCCCCGACTCGTAAATCTCCCTGACAACCGGAGTCAGAGCGTCAGCCTCATTTGGCGCAACGATTATCACATCGAAATTTTCATCGACAAAATATTTCAGGTCTTCGATCTGTTTGGCACTTGAGTCGTCTGCCGATCTGATCTCTATCCGAGCCTCGGGGTGAAGAAGTATCTCACGTCGTATCTCCTCATTCATTTTCCGTCGCCAGTCATCGTCGCTACACTGCGAAACACCGATGCGGATCACCCTATCGTCGCGGCATCCCGCGAAAAGAAGCAATAACAGAAAAGGGAGAATGCGAATGAACGGTATTTTCATGGATTTGTAATCAAAGGTCTAAATGTAAGGCAAAAGTAGTCATTTTCTCGTAGTTTCAAAATATTTGTCAATAAAAAATTCTTGCTTCATATAAAAAACTAAGCAAAAGCCGTCAAAATGGGGTCGATGCACATTTTCTAATAGTCGATGCACAAATAATTATATTACACATAATAGGAAAATTTGTAGTTTTGCAACAACGGAAACGGACGGCCATGAAAATCGCTCGGACCGACTCCTTGAAAACGCCATCAAAAACAATCTCGATATGAAATCACTTTCCCGCTCCTTCATCATGGGCCTCACTCTTCTTGCAGCCCCTTTTGCATCGGCTGCTTCCGACGGTCTGAAGATTGAACATCTCGGAATCAACAACACCCTGGTGCGCGTGATCGGCGACGGCAATTACCTGCTCCTGCCTATACAGGAATCAAACGTCGATACACCTGTGAAAATTATAATCAACGGCAAAGTTGTTGACCAATTCAATGCCCGAATGGCCAAATCGAAGGTCGATTATCTCGTGCCTGTCGATCTAACTCCATATAAAGGTGAGAAAATCAATCTTCTCATTCAGACCAATCAGGACCGTTCGTCTATCCGAGAAGTGAGAGACGATGCCTGCTGGCAGGACATCACTCTTTCCGATACCTTCGATTCCACCAACCGTGAAGCCTATCGCCCCCTTTTCCATCATACTCCGCAATGGGGATGGATGAACGATCCCAACGGTATGTTCTATAAAGATGGTGTATGGCATCTTTTCTATCAGCACAACCCCTATGGATCGAAATGGAACAACATGACTTGGTCACACTCCACGACGAGCGACCTTATCAACTGGGAACCTCAGGGTGTGGCTATCGCTCCCGACGGACTCGGAATGATCTTCTCGGGAAGTTGTGTGGTTGACACCGAAAATACTGCCGGCTTCGGCAAAGATGCCGTGATCGCCATCTATACCTCTGCGGCAGACACTCAGCAGCAGTCTATGGCCTATTCGACCGATGGAGGCAAAACTTTCACCGTCTATGAAAGCAATCCCATCCTCACTCAGGACACCGAGGCACGCGACCCCAACATGTTCTGGTATGCTCCCGCAGGAAAGTGGATTCTTACTCTCGCTCATGCCCTCGATCGCGAAATGCAGATCTTCTCGTCGCCCGATCTGAAAAACTGGACTCTCGAAAGTGCGTTCGGTAAAGGCCTCGGCGCACAGGACGGTGTCTGGGAATGTCCCGATCTCTTCCAGCTTCCCGTCGATGGAACCGACAAGAGCAAATGGGTGCTCATCTGCAATATCAATCCCGGCGGTCCCTTCGGAGGCTCGGCAACTCAGTACTTCATCGGCGATTTCGATGGCAAGACCTTCACCCCCGACACCGACGCATCCGGGAAAGTGCCCACCAAGTGGATGGACTACGGCAAGGACAACTATGCCAATGTAAGTTGGAGCGATGCGCCCGAGGGACGTCGCACAATCATCGGTTGGATGTCAAACTGGCAGTATGCAGCCGAAGTTCCAACCACCCAGTTCAGAAGCGCCAATACTCTCCCGCGTGAGATGGAACTCTTCACGGCTCCCGACGGACAGATCTATCTTGCGTCAGTACCCTCTCCCGAGGTTCTCGCCCTTCGCGACAAAGCCATTGTCAATGACAAAAACGCCTCTGTAGGTGCCGGTGGTGAAACTTTCAAACTTCCCGCCACAAACGACGGTGTTTGCGAAATCACCATGAAAGTTTCTCCCAAGTCTGACAAACCTGTCACTCTGACACTCGCAAACTCGAAGAAAGAGGAAGTGGTTATGGTCTACGATCCCTCCGCCCATACTTTCAGTTTCGACCGCACACGTTCCGGCCTCACCGATTTCAGCCGTGATTTCCCCGCCGTCACTGTCGCTCCTACCCTCTCCTCTGACCGTGACATCACTCTGCGCATCTTCATCGATCGCTCCAGCATCGAAGTCTTCGGCAATGGCGGCCGCTTCTGTCAGACCAACCTCGTGTTCCCCACCGAACCCTATTCGTCACTGAAAATTTCTTCGAACGGTGGTGCAAAAATTACAGATCTCTCAATCTACTCTCTTAAAATCAAATAATCATGCCTTCAGTCAATACTACCGTTGAAGCAGGACGTCGCACCTCGTGGATGCAGATTGTCCCCGTGATGTTCTGCTTCTTCGCCATGGGTTTCGTCGACCTTGTCGGCACCGCTTCAAATTATGTCCAACAGGAACTTGGTCTCACCGATTCTCAGGCCAACCTGTTCCCGTCGCTCGTCTTCTTCTGGTTCCTTATCTTCTCGGTGCCGACCGGAATGCTGATGAACAAGATCGGACGTAAGAACACCGTGCTTTTCTCTCTGTTCATCACAACGCTCTCTCTCATCATCCCTCTCTTCGGCGACAGTTACAATGTCATGCTCGTTTCTTTCTCCCTTCTCGGAATCGGAAACGCCGTCATGCAGACTTCGCTCAATCCCCTCGTCAGCAACCTAATCAAGCCTGACCGCCTCGCCTCAACCCTCACCTTCGGACAATTTGTCAAGGCCATCGCCTCTTTCCTCGCTCCCATCCTCGCGGCATGGGGCGCCACTACGATGATGCCTACATTCGGAATGGGGTGGCGTGTGCTTTTCCTCTTCTACGCCTTCTTCAGCCTGCTTTCCATCAGCCTCCTCTCACCCACTCCCATAGCCGAGGAGAAACCTGACAAAGCCTCCGGAGTACTCGAGTGTCTGAAACTCCTCTCCACTCCCTTCATCCTGCTCTGCTTTCTCGGCATCATCTGCCACGTAGGTATCGATGTCGGCACCAACACCACCGCTCCCAAGATCATCATGGAGCGCCTCTCACTTCCGCTCGAAGAGGCAGGATTTGCAACAGGCATCTACTTTATCTTCCGCACCATCGGTTCATTCACAGGTGCATTCATCCTCCGCGTGATGCGTCCGAAGGTCTTCTTCTCGATCTCGGTCATCATGATGCTGGTAGCAATGGGAATTCTGTTCAATGCCACCTCGATCCACATCATCTACATCGCCATCGGCATGATCGGCTTCGGCAACTCCAACATCTTCCCGATCGTATTCGCACAGGGCATCAACTATTCTCCCAACGAGAAGAACGAAGTGTCAGGTCTGATGATCATGGGTCTCTTCGGCGGAACCATCTTTCCCCTCGCCATGGGCTTTGCTTCTGACGCCATCGGTCAGGTCGGCGCAGTGGCAGTCATGACTGCCGGCGTAGTCTATCTCCTCTTCTATTCACTCAAAATCAAATCATAAAACCCAATATATCATGCAAAACCAGAAAGACGTTGTCGTCGGTATGGGCGAAGCCCTGTGGGATGTTCTCCCCGAAGGAAAAAAGATAGGTGGCGCACCCGCCAATTTCGCTTATCATGTGTCGCAGTTCGGTCTCCCCTCGTGTGTGGTCAGTGCTGTCGGCGATGACTCCCTAGGTCAGGAAATCGAGACAAACCTTACATCAAAGGGTCTCAACCAGCTCATCGAGAAAGTACCTTACCCCACCGGTACCGTACAGGTTGAAATCGATCAGGCAGGCATTCCTCAGTATGACATCAAGGAAAACGTGGCTTGGGACAACATCCCATACACGGCAAAACTCGAAAACCTCGCCGGTCGCACCAAGGCTGTCTGCTTCGGCTCTCTCGCTCAGCGCAACGTCGTGTCGCGAAACACAATCAACCGCTTTCTCGACGCGATTCCCGCCGAAAATAAGCCGCTGATTGTCTTCGACGTCAATCTTCGCCAGGGTTTCTTCACCAAAGAGACCCTCTGCCACTCGATGGAGCGCTGCAACATTCTCAAGATCAACGACGAGGAACTCGTAGCAGTGAGCCGCATGTTTGGTTATCCGGGCATCGACCTTCAGGATAAATGCTGGATTCTTCTTGGCAAATACAATCTCAAGATGCTCATCCTCACCTGCGGCATCAACGGAAGTTATGTCTTCACCCCCGGAAAAGTCTCCTTCCAGCCCACCCCTACTGTCGAAGTGGCCGACACCGTTGGCGCAGGCGACTCCTTCACCGGTGCTTTTATCGCCAGCATTCTCAAAGGCAAATCTGTCGAGGAGGCTCACGCCACCGCGGTCAAAACCTCTGCTTATGTCTGCACTCAGAAAGGGGCCATGCCTATCCTTCCCGAGGAAATCACCCACGCTTAACCTCTACTTCTCACTAAGCTGAACCGTGCCGGATGTCTGCCAATGACATCCGGCTTTTTTCATCGGTCGTTTTAAGTTTTTTTATGTTGCAATTCTATTGTTAAAACGTTACTTTTGCATATTACCATCTGAAAAACTTACTACGGCTCCATGCAGTTCTACAGTACCAATCATAAAAGCGCCAAAGTCTCCCTGCGCGAGGCTGTGATGACAGGTATTGCCGCCGATGGCGGATTATTTCTGCCCGAGCAAATCCCTGTCATTCCGAAAGCCTTTTTCAATAATATTGCCGAGATGTCGATACGCGAGATCGCCTATGTGGTGGCCGATCTGCTGCTTCGGCCTGACATAGATTCCGCGACGATCAAGCGCATCGTCTATGATACGTTCACGTTTGACATTCCGCTGACCGAAATAACCCCGAATATATATGCTCTCGAACTTTTCCACGGTCCGACGCTCGCCTTCAAGGATGTCGGGGCACGTTTTCTGGCCCGCATTATCTCACACTTCAACGACACGCTTCCCGGAGGGGAGAGAATGAAGGTCGTTGTGGCCACGTCAGGCGATTCGGGCGGCGCCGTTGCGTCCGGCTTTTTCGGTGTCCCGGGTGTCGATGTCTATGTGCTCTATCCCCACGGCCGTCTGACACAGTTCCAGCGTCGCCAGTTCCTTGAACTGGGTGGAAACGTCCACCCTATCGAAGTCAACGGAACATTCGACGACTGTCAGCGGCTGACACGTGAGGTGTTGGCCGATTCCCAGTTGCGTTCGCAGGCACATATCACTACTGCCAACTCTCTCAACATCTGCCGTCTGCTTCCTCAGACCTTCTATTTCTTCTATGCGTATGCCGATCTGATGGCCCGCAGCGGTGAAGGAAGCGACGTCGTTATCGCCATCCCTTGCGGAAATCTCGGCAACTTGACAGCCGCGCTCATGGCGATGAAGATGGGTCTGCCGGTCAAGAGACTTGTTGCTGCCACCAATTCCAACGATGCCGTGATACAGTTCCTCAGGACCGGATCATTCACCCCTTTCACTCCTGTCCGCACCATCGCTTCGGCAATGGATGTGGCGACTCCGGCCAACATGCCGCGCATCACAGCCCTTTGCGACGGCGACTTCGGTTCGCTCAGCAGGATGGTGGAAGGCGTGGCAGCCTCCGACGAGATGATACGCGAATCAATCAGCCGTCTTTACACCGACCATCACTATCTCGTCGATCCGCACGGAGCGACAGCCTACCATGCTCTGGTGGAAAATCTCCGTCCCGGCGAACGCGGCATCTTCCTTTCCACCGCTCACCCGTCGAAATTTCCCGACACACTGTTCGATTCAACCGGCGTGCGTCTGAAAGGGCGCCCGGGCCATGGTGTCCGAAGACTCGCTGCCCCGATCAGGATTCCGCCGACACGCGCCGCCCTCAGAAATGTGCTGCTCCAGAAAACATAACGCTCTCACCGCGCGTTCTATTTTTATAATCATCAGTATTCCAAATCCATCTACGATATGCCTACCAACAAACGCTATCTGAAGAAAGAGATCCGCCTCATCTGCGGAGCGGTTGCAGAAGAATGTCTGCGTGCCGCAACCATAATCCCCGGTATCGATGTCGACAAACTCGAAGATATCGTGGTCAAGATCGCCGAGACCCAGGAGAAGACACTGCGCCTGATTTCTGTGGCTTTCCCCCGTTCGGAAAAATCGTTCCCCAGCCGCCATGATTATAATAAGGCTAGCCGGGAATACTATAAAGCCTCCTTTGCCAAACTCAAATCCGAGTTCAATCAGCGCATCCAGGAAATCCTCAAGGAGATGAATGATCTCCTCACACCCGAGGCTCGCGAGGCAAACAAAATTGCCGCTCAATCACGCTGAAAAGTCGATACACCAATGTGGCTGAGTCGTTTGCCCGGCTCAGCCACATTGATTGTTCCTTTTCCTCCAATGTTCCTCTCTTCTCTCTCATGTCATGATCAGTAAATTTCTTCTAAAACTCTTCGGATGGAAGGTCAGTTGCACCGTACCCGACTATCCGAAATGCATCATCTGCGTAGCGCCCCATACATCCAACTGGGATTTCGTGCTTGGCAAACTGGCCTATTGGTCCGTGGGTCGCGATGCAGGCTTCCTCATCAAGGAGTCTTGGTTTTTCTTCCCGATGAATCTTCTTTTCAAAGCGCTCGGAGGAATCCCCGTGTCCCGCAAACGCGGTTCGTCGCTCTCCGAAGCCATCATTGAAAAGTTCCGCGCTGCCAAGCGGCTGTCAATCGCCATCACTCCCGAAGGGACACGTTCGCGCGTCAGCGACTGGCGCACCGGGTTCCTCCACATAGCCTACGAGGCCAACGTGCCTATCATATTAGGAGCCATCGACGCGGCCACGAAAAATATCTATCTCGACAAGACCTTTACCGCGACAGGCGACATTGCGGCAGATATGGCCCGTATCAAGGAATACTACAGACCCTTCTCCGGTATCAAACCTGAAAATTTCACTACAGAATGAAAATCTGTCTTGCTCCACTCGACATAGCATTTGCAAATATTGAAGAAAATCTCCTGACGGCGGCACATACACTCAACCGTGTCGAAAGCGACACTGATGTTGTGGTTCTTCCCGAACTCTTCACGACCGGATTCGTGAAAGACAAGAATCTCGCCGCTACCCTCGCCGAGCCGAATGACGGCCGCACGATCACCACCATACAACGTTGGGCACAGTTCTTCGGTTTCGCAATCTGCGGCTCATTCCTTGCCACCGACCGTTCGGGCCATCTCGCCAACCGCACTTTTTTCGTCGAACCGGGTGGAGACACCACATTCTCCGACAAACGTCACCTCTTCCCTCTCTCTGAAGAGAACAAGGTCTACACTCCGGCCATGGCAGAGCCGCAGATCATCCGTTTCCGCGGATGGAGTTTCAAACTCATCGTCTGCTTTGATCTGCGCTTCCCCGTCTGGTGCCGAAACCGCCCCGGAGCCGACTACGACGTTCTGCTTGTTCCCGCCAACTGGCCCGAGTCGCGTCAGGATCAGTTTAAACTCCTGCTCGCGGCACGTGCTGTAGAAAACCAGTCTTACTCGGTCGGGTGCAACCGGACAGGCGAGGATGACTACGGCAAATATCCAAAGGGAATTTCCGTTATATATGACAATCTCGGCCACCCGATCCACGAGACGCGCCGTGACGGACTTATCTACGCCATTCTCGACAAAGAAGAACTCAACATAGGCCGCAAGCGATTCCCCGCATGGGAGGCGACTGACAACTGGACAATCAATTTCTGAAAATCTGACCGTATATAAAAAATATTGCATGATAGCCGGAACCGGCTAGCATGCAATATTTTTTTATCTGACGACCGTTATCAGCGGGCCGATGAAGAATAGTTGGGAGCCTCGGATGTGATGGCCACATCGTGAGGATGACTCTCGGCTACACCTGCATTGGTGATACGGGTGAACTTGGCCTCGTGGAGGGTCTCGATATCGGGAGCACCGCAGTAGCCCATGCCTGCGCGCAGACCTCCGAGCATCTGATAGACTACCTCATAGAGATTTCCCTTATAAGGCACGCGGGCTGCGATGCCTTCAGGCACAAGTTTCTTGGTGTCGCTCTCGCCTGCCTGGAAGTAGCGGTCCTTCGAACCCTTCTCCATAGCCTCGAGAGAACCCATGCCGCGATAACTCTTATATTTACGTCCGTTGTAGATTATGGTGTCGCCGGGACTCTCCTCGACACCGGCAAGCATACCTCCGAGCATTACGGAATAGGCGCCGGCAGCGAGAGCCTTGACAATGTCGCCGGAGTAGCGTATACCGCCGTCGGCGATGAGAGGAACACCTGTACCCTTGAGTGCCTTGGCGACATCATAGACTGCAGACAACTGGGGGACACCCACACCGGCGATGATGCGGGTCGTGCAGATCGAACCGGGGCCGATGCCTACCTTCACAC
>CAMWGM010000038.1 GCA_947173755.1 uncultured Muribaculaceae bacterium | reverse complement strand
CAGTAATTTCCTGAGCGGCGAAAGAACCTTCGGGGCTTTCGAAACCGGAATCTTGAGAAAGGTTGAGGTGATAGAGGTCTTCAGTCTGGTCAACCACAGTAGCGTTGCGGACCACGCGGCGATAGTTGTTGATGAAGATATTGCGCATGATAGTGAACACCCAACCCTTGAAATTGGTCTGCTCTACATACTTTTCTTCGTTATCCATGGCCTTGAGCATAGTGTCCTGCAGCAGGTCATATGCGTTATCGCGGTTGCCGGTAAGCATCAGAGCGAAGTTAAGCATGTTTGCCTGAAGTGATGTGAGCTGTTTCTGAAATTCTACGCTTGCCATGATGTATAAGAGTTTAAATGATGAATATTTGAGTTTAGATGTCGTTTGTTTTGTTTGACATTACAAAGGTACTACCTTGCGGCGGATTACAAAAATATTGCTGATAAAACTTTTACAAATTTATTACAAATACATGACAATATTTCATAAATATTTCATTAATAGATGTTTAAGAGAGTGTAAAAATTGTTGCGGAAATGTTACATATGGTTGTAACACCACTGAGATTGTAACAATTTTTATTTCTCGTCACATAATAATATATGTCACTGTTGCCGGAAGCAGGTCAGATGCCGCGGGGAATCTTACGCCGTGTTAACGTGAGTCAAACTTTGCGAAACGTTCAACCCTTTGCGCCTTAAGGGCGTTTAGTAGGCAAAAGCAAAACGAAAGCATCGGTGAAGCGATCGGACATACGGTCAGTTCCCGGTGACGGAATTTCAACTTTATCATTTTCAATAATTCTACTAAGCAATAAGATATGGAAAGAACTATTTCATTTGACGATCTGAAGTCAGTTGCCGTTAAGGCCTATGATACTTACAAACAGGACCGCGAGGGTAAGGAAGATCCCCGTGTCGCCGGCCGCAATACAGATAAATTCGGTATTTCAATCCGTCTGGTCGACGGTCGTAAGTTTGATGTAGGCGATACACAGGCCACATATCCTCTTGGAGCCATCAGTAAACTTCCCGTCGTGGCTCAGTTGCTCACCCAGATGCCTGTCACCGAACTTGTGCAGCGCATGGGTCTCGAATTCGAGAAATGCAAATGCAGTTGCAATCCCGACGCGGGTGTCAAGAAGCCTAAAGGTGTTCACGCTCACTCGCTCCGTGCCATTTCAATGGTAGAACCTGTCGGTGATTCAGACGGCAAGATGGATATTCTTTCCAATATGCTCATCAATATGGTAGGCGAAAGCCCCGTGTTTGACGATGCACTCTACAAGGAGGCGATGGCCGATTCCGAAAAGAAGGATACCGTCAACACTCTCGCGGCCGCCGGCTATGAGATCTATGACGATACATCGATCAGCGTCAACATCTCCAACCGTCTCCGCTCGATGCTCGCTTCTTCTGAACAGATAGCGACCCTCGGTGCGACAATCGCCGCTGACGGTGTCAACCCTGTCACGAAACAGATTGCATTTGACGGTGCCAATTCACAGTCGATTCTCTCGATCATGGCTGCCCGTGGCCCGAAGGGTTACCGTCGTGGCTGGCTCATGACCACCGGAGTTCCTGCCATATCGAGTTTCGGCGGCGGTTTC
Organism: uncultured Muribaculaceae bacterium; assembly: GCA_947173755.1. Lineage (GTDB taxonomy): Bacteria > Bacteroidota > Bacteroidia > Bacteroidales > Muribaculaceae > Duncaniella. Next base: position 8,914 of record CAMWGM010000038.1, on the reverse strand, counting down.
CTCGCCATCGTCCCCGGTTTCGGCGCCATCGCTGCTTTCGGTCCCCGTCTCTATGACTGCGGTGCACCTGTAGCAGCCGCACAGGCAGTGAAACGCATCCTCTCCGACCTGCAGATCAACGCTCTCTCGAGCGCACGTGTGGTCGTGAAATAATTCGTAACAAAGACTTCAACAACGAGGTCGCATAAGCATCAGGGTCACCCGATGGCCCGATCGCTGTCCCGACATCAATTTAACATATAAGTTGAAAGACCGCAAGACCCTCCCCTCAGGGCTTGCAAACGAGACCTTAAATAGAGGTGCTCCCGAGCGCACAAGCGGGCGCGGCCATTGAATGGAAAACCAACCGTCGACCCCCTTGAGACCCACAAAACCCTGTCTGACTCCGGCCGGACAGGGCTTTCTGATTTCGGGCGGTCACGATCACTTCCGCCAGAATGAAGGAGAGAAGAGGATCAGGACGGTGAAGAGTTCGAGTCGACCGATAAGCATGATAAGGGCAAGAACCCATTTGCCCGCATCCGGAATGATGGAGAATGTCTGGCCGTAACCCGTGATGCCGGTCTGCAGTCCGGTGTTGCTGATACAGGTGAATGCCGAGAAAAATGCGTCGATCAGCGGCACATTCAGCGCGCACAGCACAATTCCTCCCACCGCTATTATAAGGACATAGAGACAGAGGAATGCAACCACCTTTGCGATAACATCGTGGGGAATCACCCTCCCGTTGACCCGTACCGTCAGGATATTGTTGGGATAGATGGAGCGCACGATCTCGTTACGGCAGTTCTTGAGCAGGAAGATGAGTCGGTCGATTTTCGCACCGCCGCTCGTCGACCCAGCACATGCTCCGAAAAACAGCAGGATGAAGACAAGCGCAAGCACGAACGCTCCCCACGAAGCAAACGACGGCACCGTGTAGCCTGTCGAAGATATGAAGGAGATGATCTGGAAGAGCGGTTCGAGCAGAAAAGCCCTGACGGTCAGTGGAGCCCCCGATTGGTAGATAGGAATCAGGAAGAGGAGATAGAAGACGAGTATAAACGCGACGAAGTATCGGAAAACGTCGTTGGCCCAGACTTTGCGGAATTCCCCGTGGACGAGACGGTAGAGCAACGTGAAACTGACGCCTCCCAGAAACATGAAGCAGGTGACGATGGTCATCAGATAGTCGCTGTGCCATAGTTCGTCGCCCGCATCCGAGGTCGAGAATCCTCCGGTCGACATCGTCGAGAAAGCGTAGCATACCGACGTGAATATATCCATCGGTCCCGCCACAAGCAGTCCGAACAGAGCCAGCGTCAGACAGATATAGATCGCCCAGAGACTTTTGGCGGTCTGCGAGATGCGCGGGCGCAGTTTGTCGTGGGTGATTCCGGTCACTTCGGCATTAAACATCTGTATGCCCCCCGAGCGGTTGAGCATCGGGATCACCGCGAGCGTGAAGAGAATAATACCCATACCTCCGATCCACTGCATCAGTGCTCGCCAGATAATTATGCCGTGACTGAGCCGGCAGATGCTGTCCATCACCGATGCGCCTGTGGTCGTAAATCCCGACATGGCCTCGAAGAAAGCGTCGCTCACGCTGAGCGGACGCCCCATCATCATGAACGGTATCATGCCGAACGCCGAGAAGAACACCCAGACGAGTGCAGTCAGAAGAAATCCTTCCCGCTTGGCCATGTGGGAACGCTCCGGCTTTATCCCGAACGCCATGAGCGCTCCGGCTCCGAGAGCCGCTCCGGCTGCCACGGCGAAACCCTCGAAATCGGGCTCCTGATAGAGCAGGCAGACGCCCAGAGGAATGAGCATGAATCCTCCTTCAATCATCAGAAGAAGCCCGATGATGCGGAGCACGGCGGGAAAGTTGACCACCGGCCAGAGTTTCCTTATGCTTTCGAATGTCGGATAGGGTATAGGCAGACGGCGGTGGACACGCCGGCGGCTGAACGATCGGTCATGAGCCGCATCGGCTCCGCTGCGTTGCGAAAATGGTCTCATGAGAAGAGGCGTTCTACTTTATGGATAACCCCGTTGAGAGTCAGCACCACGACACGGTCGCCCGCCTGGATAAGGGTGTTACCGCCGACGAGATGACCTTTACCGTCGCGTATAAGACCGGCGATTGTCATGTCGCGCGACAGATGGAGATCTTTCACCGGGGCGCGGGTGATTTTCGACCCTTCCGACGCCTCGATTTCTGCCACTTCGGCATCGGCCAGAGCCATGACTTTCGACGATGAGGTGTCGCCGGCAAGAAGCATCTGGAATATCCTTGACGATGCAAGAAGTTTTTTGTTGACGATCGTTCCGATGTTGAGGCTTTCAGCCTCCGATATGAACTGGATGTTTTCAACTTCGGCAACTGTCTTGAAAACACCGAATTCCTTGGCGCTGAGGCATGTCAGGATGTTTGCCTCGCTGCTGTCGGAGAGAGCGATGAAAGCGTCGGCATCCTCGATCCCCGCATCGCGCAGGGCGTCGGTGTCGCGTGCGTCAGCGTTGATGATCAATGCGTTCGGACATTTTTCCGACAGACTCAGACACAGATCCTTGTCGGGATCGATGATGCGGAAGTTATATTTATCACCCACCATGACGCACAGGCGCACGGCTATGCGGTTGCCACCCATGATGATGACGTTTCTCACCTTGCGCACAGTCTTGCCGCAGAGCGATGCCAGCGTGTCGACATGCTCGCGTGTGGTCATGAAGTAGACGATGTCGTTAGGCATCAGGGCGTCATCGCCACCCGGGATGATGGTCTCGTGATTGTGTTTTATGGCTGCCACATGGAAGTCGTGGGTCTCGCGGCCGAGGTCCTTGAGTTTTTTCCCGATCAGCGGAGCGCCGTCGCGCAGTTTCACCCCGACAAGTATCAGTTCTCCGTCGTGAAGTTCAAACCATGATCTCACCCAGTTTCTCTTGAGCGAGTCGATGATCTCGAGCGACGCGAGATATTCCGGATAGATCACGTCGTCGGCACCGATTTCGTTGAAAAAGTCACGGTTTTTGGGATCCATGAATTCATAGTTGTCGATGCGGGCCACGGTCTTTTTCGCTCCGAGATGCTTGGCTATCGAGCAGGCCAGTATGTTGCGTGTCTCGTGGGGAGTCACGGCGATGAAGAGGTCACACTTGTCGACACCCGCTTCCTTCAGACTGCGGAATGAAGTCGGGTGACCCACGATCGTGAGCAGATTGAAATTGGCGTCGAGCGGAGCGAGTTTTTCGCTGTCCTCGGCCACGACAGTAATGTCCTGTTCCTCGCGCGACAGGAGTTTGGCCAGATGAGTGCCCACTTCGCCGCAGCCTGCAATCACTATCTTCATTGGCGTGCGGTGTTTAAGATGGTCGTTTTTATCGCTTCTTCATCAAATCCGCACAGGTGGCGCAGTTGTGCCGGGGTACCCTGGGGAATGAAACGGTCGGGAATTCCGAGCCGACTGACGGGAAGATTGATTCCGTTGTCAGCCATCCATTCGAGCACCGCCGAACCCATTCCGCCTTCCACAGCGGCATCCTCAACCGTGATGATCGGCTTCCCTTTCCGGGCCACTTCCATGAGTATCTCCTCGTCTAGAGGTTTGACGAACACCATATCATAGACTGCAGCCTCGACACCGGCCTCCTTCGATGCATTTTCAGCCGCGCGCAGAGCGTCATAGACCGACGGACCCAAGGCCAGAATGGTGACATCCCCCCCGTCGCGCAACTTCTCGCCTTTCCCATAGGGGATTTCCTTCGTCTCGCGGTCGGCAATCTTCTCTCCGCGACCACGGGGATAGCGTATGGCGAACGGGCCGGGAAATGAGATCGCTGTGTCCATAAGCGATCGCAGCATATTCTGGTCGCGCGGCGCCGTGACAGTCATGCCGGGGATAGTGCGCAGATAGGCTAAGTCGAACACGCCGTGATGAGTGGCTCCATCTTCGCCGACGAGTCCGGCCCGGTCGATGCAGAACACCACGGGCAGTCCGTCCAGCGCAACATCGTGGATGATATGGTCATAGGCTCTCTGGAGGAAAGACGAATAGATCGCCACAACGGGTTTCATGCCCTCCTTGGCGAGTCCGCCCGCGAATGTGACGGCATGACCCTCGGAAATACCGACATCGAAAGTCCGGTCTGGGAAACGCGCCAGCATGTTGTTGACCGACGTTCCCGAAGGCATTGCCGCCGTGATGGCCACCACCCGGTCGTCGCGTTCGGCGAGTTCCACGAGGTGACGTCCGAAAACATCCTGATATTTCGGCGGACAGTCTGACGATTCTGGCAGCCGGATACCTGTGGCCGGATCGAATTTCCCCGGTGCGTGCCATTTGGCGGGGTCGCGCTCGGCGGGGGTGAAACCTTTCCCTTTTACGGTGCGCAGATGCAGTATGCGCGGACCGCGGATGAGTTTGATGTCGTTGAGGACACGCACGAGTGTCCCGACATCATGCCCGTCGAAAGGCCCGAAATATCTGATGTTGAGCCCTTCGAAGATATTCTGCTCGCTGACCAGGAGCGATTTGAGCGAATTGTTGAAACGGGTTATGCTCGCCCGGCTCTTGGGCGAGATGAGGTTCATCTTCATCAGGCCGCTCGCCAGCAGATCGCGCAGATTGTTGTAGGGGCGCGACGTTGTCAGATTGGCCAGATAGGAATTCAGCGACCCGACGTTACGGTCGATCGACATATCGTTGTCGTTGAGTATGATCAGCAGATCTGCCTTCGAGTTGGCTGCGTTGTTCAGACCCTCGAACGCCAGACCGCCGCTGATCGACGCATCGCCGATCACGGCCACAATGTTTCGCCTCGGCTCATCCTTCTTCAGTTTGGCCGCGACGGCCATCCCGAGTGCTGCCGAGATCGAGTTTGATGCATGACCCGCCGCAAAGGTGTCATATTCGCTTTCCTTCGGTGTGGGAAATCCCGAGAGTCCGCCTAAGGTGCGGTTGGTCGAGAAGGTGTCACGGCGGCCGGTGAGAATTTTGTGGCCGTAAGCCTGATGGCCGACATCCCACACGATACGGTCGTAAGGAGTGTTGAACACGTAGTGGAGAGCCACCGTCAGTTCGACGGCACCCATTGACGATGCGAAATGACCCGGGTGGGAGGAGAGGGAATTGATAAGAAAAGTGCGCAGGTCGGCACACACTTGCGGGAGTTGTTCCACGGCAAGCGCACGCAGATCTGCTGGCGAATTGATGTCCTTGATGATCATCAGTTGGCCGGGCAGTAATTCAGAAGGCTCCGTGCCTTCACTGCTCGTCTTTTCGTTTTTCATTCCTGAGATATTTCTTGTAAAGGGGCACCCACACGATTATGGCGGATGCCAGTATCCAGAATGCGACCTCTGCAGTGAAAGGACGCGACGAGACAACAAGCCAGCATAGAGCGATCCACAGCAGGGCTATGCAGGCGAAACGTATCATGACTGAAGTCGACATGGGCGTTTGTTGTTTTGATGAGGAGAGAGGATCGGTAGACTGATTAATATCCCGTGTAGGAGTGGGGCGACAGGCGCTTCAGTTCGGCCTTGATTTCATCGCTGACGTTGAGCGTGTCGATGAAAGCCGAGATGCTTTCTGCGGTTACCGCCGAGTTTGTGCGGGTCAGCGCTTTGAGTGTCTCATATGGCTTCGGATATCCTTCGCGACGAAGGACGGTCTGGATCGCTTCGGCCACGACGCTCCATGTGTTGTCGAGATCGGCATCGATCGCGGCGCGGTTTAGCAGCAGTTTGCCCAGTCCTTTCATGGTCGAGGAGATCGCGATGAGGGTGTGGGCCAGAGGCACGCCGATGTTGCGCAGCACGGTCGAGTCGGTCAGGTCGCGCTGCAGGCGCGACACGGGCAGTTTGTTGGCCAGATGTCCGAAGACGGCGTTTGCCAGACCGAGATTGCCCTCCGAATTCTCGAAGTCGATCGGGTTGACCTTGTGCGGCATCGCCGACGAACCAACCTCTCCCTCTTTGATCTTCTGTTTGAAGTATTCCATCGAGATATACATCCACATGTCTCTATCGAGATCGAGGATGATGTCGTTGATGCGGGCCAGGGTGTTGAACAGGGCAGCCAGATTGTCGTAGTTTGAGATCTGGGTTGTATATTCCTCGCGCACGATGCCGAGGCTCTCGCTGAGGAAATTCTTGCCGAATTCTCTCCAGTCGATTTCGGGAAACGCACACAGATGGGCGTTGAAATTACCTGTCGCTCCGCCGAATTTGCCGCTGATGGGCACGGCGTCAAGCAGTTCCAGCTGGCGGCGGATACGGTAGGCGAACACCATGATCTCCTTTCCCAGACGGGTGGGCGATGCGGGCTGACCGTGAGTCTTGGCCAGCATGGGAATCTCATACCATTCGGTTGCTCTCATCTCCAGATGCTCCACGAGTCGCTCGATGGCGGGACGGTAGACGTCGCGGAGAGCGTCGGCTATCGACATGGGGACCGAAGTATTGTTGATGTCCTGCGATGTCAGGCCGAAGTGTATATACTCCTTGCACTCCTCGAGTCCGAGCGCGTCGAAATGTTCCTTAAGGAAATATTCCACAGCCTTTACGTCGTGGTTGGTGACGCTTTCGATCTCCTTGACACGGCGGGCATCCTCGAGCGAGAAATTCCTGTAGATGTCGCGCAGACGCGCAAACATCGAGTGATCCACTCCCGCAAGCGCAGGCAGAGGTATCTTGCAGAGAGCGATGAAATACTCCACCTCCACCTTGACACGATAGCGTATCAGGGCGAATTCGGAGAAATATTCGTCAAGGCGTTCGCATTTCGAACGATAGCGACCGTCGACCGGCGATATGGCTGTCAGTTCCGTAAGAGTCATGTTGAAATCTGTTCAATATAATAAATTCATGGGCCTTCAGGACCCACTTCGTTGCAAAATTAGCAAAATTCCCTGTATCTGCCAAAACTCCCGGCCGCTCACCTTCATACTCCGTTTGCATTTTTTCGGGAAATGTGTTAATTTTGTGGGAGAAAACCAATCCCTTTCATAGTGTCGAGAATTCTTGCTATTGACTACGGACGCCGGCGCTGCGGCATCGCCGTCACCGATCCGAACCGCATCGTTGCCACGGCTCTCGCTACAGTCGAGTCGGGACGCCTCATCGAGTGGCTTAAGAAATATCTTGCCTCCGAGGATGTGGGCCTGATTGTGGTCGGCGAGCCTGTCACCATGCAGGGCGAACCCTCCGAGTCGATGCGCTACATAGTTCCGGCCCTCGGCCGCATGCGCCGTGAGTTCCCCGACATGGAGATCCGCATGTGGGACGAGCGCTTCACTTCCACACTGGCCCATCGTGCGATGATCGACGCCGGTTATGGCCGGATGGCCCGTCGCGACAAGGGTGCCATCGACCGCATGGCCGCCGTCATCATCCTCAACTCGTTTCTCGAAAGCAGTTCCGCCACGGCCCCCGGCTGTTAATTAATCCGTTATCTCAAACATCTACATCCACCACATATATTAATATGCGTTTACCCATCTATCTCTACGGTCATCCTGTCCTCCGCAAGGAATGTGTCGATATCACACCAGGTTACGAGGGACTCACGGAACTGATAGAGAATATGTTTGCTACCATGTATGCCTCCGAAGGGGTCGGCCTGGCCGCTCCTCAGATCGGCAAAGCCGAAAAGATCGTCGTCATCGATGCCGATCCCGTCAAAGACTCCTTCCCTGAATGTGAGGGCAGGAAAATGGTACTTATCAATCCCGAGATCGAGGTGCTCGACGGCGATGAGATCTCCCGCGAGGAGGGTTGTCTCAGTCTCCCCGGTCTCTCCGAACGTGTGCCCCGTGTCGAGCATATTCGCATGCGATGGCTCGACGAAAACCTTCAGCCCCACGATGAGGTGTTCACAGGTTTCCTCTCACGCATCATCCAGCACGAGTGCGACCACCTCGACGGCACTCTCTACATCGACCACATCTCGGGTATCCGCCGCCAGCTCAACCGCGGCAAACTTAATGCCATCATCTCCGGAAAGACCCGTCCCGACTATCCCGTGCGCTACGCACCCAAGCGATAAAACCTCCGATACATCTATAAATAAAGAAATTTCTCTGCAATGGCTGACGATAAAAAAGTGATATTCTCAATGGTGGGTGTCTCCAAGACCTACCCCCCGCAGAAGCAAGTGTTGAAAAACATCTACCTCTCCTTCTTCTATGGAGCCAAGATCGGCATCATCGGTCTCAACGGTTCCGGTAAATCCTCACTCCTCAAGATCATCGCCGGAGTCGACAAGAACTATCAGGGTGAAGTGGTCTTCTCACCCGGTTACTCCGTGGGCTATCTCGAGCAGGATCCTCAGCTCGATCCCGACAAGACCGTCATCGAAGTTGTCCGCGAGGGCGTGAAACCCATCATGGATCTCCTCGCCGAATTCGATAAAGTCAACGAAAGTTTCGGCGATCCCGACGTGCTCGAGGATCCCGATAAGATGGATGCTCTCCTCGCGCGTCAGGCTGAACTTCAGGACAAACTTGACGCAGCAGACGCATGGAACATCGACTCAAAACTCGAGCGTGCCATGGATGCCCTCCAGTGTCCCCCCGACGATCAGAAGATCTCCACTCTCTCCGGAGGCGAGCGTCGCCGTGTGGCTCTCTGCCGTCTCCTCCTCCAGCAGCCTGACATCCTCCTGCTCGACGAGCCCACCAACCACCTCGACGCCGAGTCGATCGACTGGCTCGAACAGCATCTTCAGCAATATCCCGGCACAGTCATCGCCATCACCCACGACCGCTACTTCCTCGATCACGTGGCCGGCTGGATACTCGAACTCGACCGTGGCGAAGGCATTCCTTGGAAAGGCAACTATTCATCCTGGCTCGCCCAGAAGACCAAACGCCGGGCCCAGGAAGAGAAACAGGCATCAAAACGCCGCAAGACCCTCGAACGCGAACT
>CAMWGM010000037.1 GCA_947173755.1 uncultured Muribaculaceae bacterium | reverse complement strand
GTTGGAGATACGCGCCGACATGGGCACGGCCGATACACCGGCGTTACCGATGAGCGGGTTGATCTTCTTCGATTTCGGCAGGAAGAGGTTGAAGAGTTTCACGAAGAGCACACCCGAAGCCGAGGCGATGATGAACGCCATGAAGCCGAGGGCGAAGATGCGGATGGTCTCCGAGGTGAGGAACTCCGATGCCTGGGTCGATGCGCCGACGGTCATGCCGAGCAGGATGGTGACGATGTCGGTCAGGGCGTTCGACGCCGTCTTGGCCAGACGGTTGGTCACTCCGCACTCGCGCAGCAGGTTGCCGTAGAACAGCATGCCGAGCAGGGGAATGCCCGAGGGCACCACGAAGCAGGTCAGGATCAGACCCACGATCGGGAAGATGATCTTCTCGTTCTGCGAGACGGCACGGGCAGGCTTCATCTTGATCAGACGCTCTTTCTTTGTCGTGAGCAGACGCATGATCGGCGGCTGGATCACAGGCACGAGAGCCATGTAGGAGTAGGCCGAGACGGCGATCGCACCCATGAGGTTAGGCGCAAGTTTCGACGAGATGAAGATGGCCGTGGGGCCGTCGGCACCGCCGATGATGGCTATCGCACCTGCCTGGTCGGGGGCGAACCCGAGAAGGAGGGCCACCATATAGGCTCCGAAGATGCCGAACTGCGCCGCAGCACCGATCAGCATGAGTTTCGGGTTGGCGATCAGGGCCGAGAAGTCGGTCATCGCACCGATGCCGAGGAAGATGAGCGGAGGATACCATCCGGCGCTGACACCGTTGTAGAGGATGTTGAGCACCGAACCCTCCTCGTAGAGACCGATCTCAAGACCGGCCGTAGGATTGAACGGGATATTGCCGATGAGTATACCGAAGCCTATCGGCACCAGCAGCATGGGCTCGAAGTTCTTCTTGATGGCAAGCCAGATGAAGAACAGACCCACCACCAGCATCACCAGATGCTCCCACGTGGCATTGTAGAAGCCTGTGAGATGCCAGAACTCTGCGAGGTTCTGGAGAATAAAATCGCTGAATGACATTTCTTGGGTAACTGTAAGGTGAAAAAATCAGTCATCAGCCGGCGCTCAGCCGAGAGTGATGAGCACGGTGTTGTCGAGCACGGAGTCGCCCACGGCCACGTCGATCGATTTGACAGTTCCGTCCTGACCGGCATGGATGGCGTTCTCCATCTTCATGGCTTCGAGCACGAGCACGGTGTCGGCAGCCTTGACGGCGTCGCCCACCTTCACGGGGATGCTGAGCACGACTCCGGGCAGCGGAGCCTTCACCTGATAGCCCGAGGTAGCGGCTGCAGCGGGACGGCTGACCACTTTGGTGCCCGCCTCGGTGCGGGGAGCAGCCGAAGGACGCGGAGCGTTGACGATGGTGACAGGTTTCTCGGTGTTTTCCAGTTCCACCTTGTAGGGCACACCGTTCACTTCAACCTTGGCGATGTTCTTGTCGATATCGCCGATCTTGACGGTGTAGGAGTTACCGTTGATTTTATATTTATATTCTTTCATTGCTTTTGCAGTGTCAATGGTTTGGAATGAGGATGAAGATGAATGGATGGTTTATCGCCTTTCGGGCAACTGGCGGAGCGAATAGATTTTCGAGCTCCAGGGCGAGTAGGCACGGCGCACCTTGTTGATGGTCAGCACGGTGTTCTCGCGGTCGTGGGCGTCGAGATGCTCGTGGAGAGCCATGACGATGGCTGCGATTTCCTCGCCCGAGTCGTGCGACGAGGTAGCGGCCTGGTCGATCTCAGAGTCAGCCAGCGCACGCGCTTTCCTGCGGCGTGACGACGACGCACCGATCATGCTGATGATCTTGAAGCATACGGCCAGGAGAAGCAGGGCCGAGAACACGATGGCCATAGCCATGATGGCCATAGCACCGCCGCTGGCATCCACCTCGGCGAAGTTTTCGATCTTCGGATTGGTCGACTTGATGCGGTTGTTGCTCGACGGAGTGATGTAGAACTCCTCCGAACCGTCGCGGATCTCCCAAGCCTCGGCATCGCCTGTCGCACCGATGCCGTCATCCTTTCGGGCATACGACTGGCCGGGCTTCAGAGTGCCGGGGATCACGATCTCGTCGATCAGCGTCTTGCCGTCGGCATCATAGATGGCCACATAGTTGTCCTCGCCGGGAGTGAAGAGGAAGTTGGTGTGGAAAGTGCCCTTGTTGGGCTCGCCGTCCACCCAGAACAGCACATGCTGACGTGCGGGGATCTCGGTGTTGACATCGCCCAGGGGCACCGGATAGAGCCGGGGCGACTCCTTGTCGTTGGTCAGATAGACACTCGAGATCTCGAGAGGCGCGAACGTGGAGTTGAAGAGTTCCACCCAGGCGTTGTAGCGGCCGAAGTCGTCGATGACGCTCGTGGAGTCATTCACGACCATCACCTCATTGATGCGCAGCCCTCGACGGCCCTGAGCCATCGCGACTGTCGCGCATGACATCGCCACCACGAGGAGTGTCAGAAGACGTTTTTTCATTTTTCGTTGGAATGGTTGGAAAAAATGTGGAGACGATGAATGTTTAGAGAGGTATGTTGCCGTGCTTCTTGGCGGGATTGACCACCTTCTTGGTAGCCAGTTGCTGCAGGGCACGGATCACGCGGAAGCGGGTGTTGCGGGGCTCGATGACATCGTCGATATAGCCGTAACGGGCCGCGTTGTAGGGGTTGCAGAAGAGTTTGTTATACTCGTCCTCCTTCTCCTTGAGCACCTTGGCGGGATCTTCGGATGCCTTGGCCTCCTTGGCATAGAGCACCTCGACGGCACCAGCGCCGCCCATGACGGCGATCTCGGCCGTGGGCCATGCGTAGTTCATATCGCCGCGCAACTGCTTGCACGACATGACGATGTGCGAACCGCCGTAACTCTTGCGCAGGGTGACGGTCACCTTGGGCACTGTGGCCTCGCCGTAGGCATAGAGCAGTTTGGCGCCGTGGAGGATCACGCCGTTATACTCCTGACCTGTGCCGGGCAGGAAGCCGGGGACGTCGACGAGAGTCACCAGAGGGATGTTGAATGCATCGCAGAAACGCACGAAGCGTGCAGCCTTGCGCGAAGCGTTGGAGTCGAGCACACCGGCGAGATATTTGGGCTGGTTGGCCACGATGCCCACGGCCTGTCCGTTGAAACGGGCGAAACCGATGATGATGTTCTTGGCATAGTCGCGCTGGATCTCGAGGAATTCGCCGTTGTCGATGATTGCGCCGATCACCTCATACATGTCATAGGGACGGTTGGCCGAGTCGGGGATGATCTCGTTGAGCGAGTCTTCGAGACGGTCGATCGGGTCGTTGCATTCCACCAACGGGGGTTCCTCGAGGTTGTTCTGGGGAATGTAGCCGAAGAGTTTGCGGATCACCTTCAGGGTCTCCTCGCCATCCTCGGTGGCAAAGTGGGCCACGCCGCTCTTCTGGGCATGCACTGCAGCGCCTCCGAGAGCCTCCTGGGTGACATCCTCACCTGTCACGGTCTTGACCACCTTCGGGCCTGTGAGGAACATATAGGAGATGCCCTTGGTCATGATGGTGAAGTCGGTGAGAGCGGGCGAATAGACGGCACCGCCTGCACAGGGGCCGAGGATGCCCGAGATCTGGGGGACGACACCCGACGCAAGGATGTTGCGCTGGAAGATCTCGGCATAGCCTGCCAGAGCGTTGATGCCTTCCTGGATGCGGGCACCTCCCGAGTCGTTCAGACCGATGATGGGTGCTCCCATCTTCATGGCCATATCCATGATCTTGCAGATCTTGAGGGCCATAGTCTCCGACAGCGAGCCGCCGAACACAGTGAAGTCCTGAGCGAAGACATAGACCAGACGACCGTCGATCGTGCCGTAGCCGGTGACCACGCCGTCGCCCAGATAACTCTTCTTCTCCTGACCGAAGTTGTGGCAGCGGTGGCGCACGAACATATCTATTTCCTCAAACGAACCCTCGTCGAGAAGTTGTGCTATGCGCTCGCGGGCGGTATATTTGCCGCGCTCATGCTGCTTGTCGATGGCCTTCTGGCCGCCGCCCAGACGGGCCTCCTCGCGCAGGGCGATGAGTTCTTTTACCTTTTCAAGCTGATTGCTCATAAGTGATGTCTAAAAGTCAGTTACGGGTGTGGAGACTATTATTTCTTGTTGGGATCCTCGCACATCTCGATCAGAGTGCCGAATGTGCTCTTCGGGTGGAGGAAGGCGATATTGAGGCCCTCTGCGCCCTTGCGGGGTGCTTTGTCGATGAGACGGCAGCCCTTCTCCTCGACTTCGGCCAGAGCGTTGGCCACACCGTCCTCGACGGCGAACGCGATGTGCTGGATGCCGCCGCGGCCACCGTTGTTGGCGATATACTTGGAGATTGCGCTGTCTTCCGATGTCCCTTCGAGGAGTTCGATCTTGGTCTGACCCACCTTGAAGAAGGCTGTGCGCACCTTCTGGTCGGCAACTTCTTCGATGGCAAAACATTTAAGGCCGAGAGTGTTCTCGTAGAAGGCGATGGCTTCCTCGAGGTTGGGGACAGCGATGCCTACGTGTTCAATATGGCTGAGTTCCATAATGTGTGGTTGAAAGTGTTTGTTTATGTAGGGTTAAATAGTTGACATAAAGCGATTTGGGCGCAGACAAAGCATCCACGAACGGACACCGCACTCCAAAGGCGATGCAAATTTAAGGAATAATTTCCGTAATTTCAAACATTCACGCCCTTATTTCGTCCCGCTCCCCATGCGTCTCTCCCATGGAATTAAAAAGTTGTAAAAAAGAATAAGCCGAAACACCGTTATGCGAATTTTTTCTTACCTTTGTACTCTCAAAACTAACTATTGGTATAACCGATGTTTGAACTCAATATAACCCTGCCCGTCATCATCTCGGCGGCAGTTTTGCTTGTGGCAGTGCTTTGGCTGCTTATCGGTTGGTGCAGTTATGTCCGCTCGGTGCGTGCCCGTGTCGTCGCAGACTCGGAAACGCCTGTCCCTGAAGGTCCCGAAGCCTATCCGCAGGTGTCGATAGTGGTCTATTCGGAAGATGATGCCGAAAATCTCGAGGTGCTTCTGCCTGCCCTGCTGACTCAGGATTATCCCGAGCAGTTCGAGGTCATAGTGGTCAACGACGGAGCCGTCTCATCGACCAAGGACGTGATCTCCCGCATGGAGCAGATCTACTCCAACCTCTACATGACATTCACCCCGCTCGATTCACGCTCGCTCTCACGCAAGAAACTCGCGGTCACCCTCGGCATCAAGGCGGCACGCTTCGAGGTCATAGTCCATCTCACAGGCGATTGCCGCGTCACTTCCGACCAGTGGCTCCGTCACATCGGGCGACACTTCGGCGATGGTAAGGAACTCGTCATAGGCTATGCTTACCCGGTCGGTACGGACGGTGACGAAACACCCCATCCCAACCGACGGCTGCATGCATTCTCGCAGGTGCGCACGGCTGTGGAATATCTCTCGTGGGCCATCGCGGGGCGTCCATACCGCGGTGACTCCCACAATCTGGCTTACCGCCGGAGCATCTTCTTCCGTAGCAAAGGTTTCTCTAAATCGCTCAACCTCAAGTATGGCGACGACGACGTCTTCGTCAACGAGGTAGCCACAGGCGAGAACACGGCAGTCGAATTGTCGGCCGACTCGATGGTGCAGGTGGTCTCGAATAATCCCGCGGCGATGCACCGTCACGACAAACTGCGCTACGGCTTCACAGGCCGCCTTATCCGACGGTCGGCCCTGACATTCTTCGCCACCTGCTCGTGGATGTGGTGGCTTGCCATAGGCGCTACGGTGGCCATGTCGCTTTTCGGTCTCCCCTCGCTTATCCCGATGATAGCCGGCGTGGTAATCCTCCTTTCCACATGGATATGTATGGCTGTCGCCTGGCGTGGCACGGCACTTTCGCTCTGCTCCACGGCAGCCTGTCTGACTTTCCCCTGGTTCATGTCGATCCATCCTCTCTATACATTGATATATTGGTGGCGGGGATGGCGCACAAGAAAGTCCAACTACACATGGCAATGACAGGCACCATCGAGGTCAACGGCCTGAGGCTGTTCGCCCGTCACGGTGTGCTCGACCAGGAACGGCGTGTCGGCAACACGTTTGAAGTCACCGTCCACCTCCGCTACCCCATTTCAGAGGCCATGCTAAGCGACGACGTCGCCTCGACACTGAACTATGCCGAGGTGGTCGACGTTGTCAAGGAGGTGATGGCTACTCCCTCACGGCTGCTTGAGAGAGTGGCCTACCGCATCTATGAGACGCTTCTGCATAGATGGCCCGACATCGAAGGCGGAAGCATTACTGTCAGAAAACTCACTCCGCCCATCCCCGCCCAACTGAAGGATGTGGCGATAACTATCGAATGGAAATGAAACAGACTACCCCCATACCCCTGCTGACCGGATATCTCGGCAGCGGCAAGACGACGCTCGTCAACCATATACTAAATAACCGCCGCGGCATAAAGTTTGCAGTCATCGTCAACGACATAGGCGAAGTGAATATTGATGCCGACTTGATAAAGAAAGGTGGCGTGGTCGACACCAAGGATGACTCTCTGGTGGCTCTGCAGAACGGTTGCATCTGCTGCACGCTCAAGATGGATCTCGTCAAGCAGATCGAGGATCTCATGGCCATGCACGAGTTCGACTATATCGTCATCGAGGCAAGCGGTGTCTGCGAACCTGCGCCCATCGCCCAGACCATCTGCTCGATCCCCCAGATGGGCGAGGAGTTCATCAAATATGGCATTCCCCAACTCGACTGCATCGTCACGGTGGTCGACGCAGCCCGCCTCGACGACGAATTTGAGGCAGGAGAATCGCTCACCAAGGAGAATCTCGACGAAGAGGACATCGAAAACCTCATCATCCAGCAGATCGAATTCTGCAACATCATCATCCTCAACAAGGTCTCGCTCGTAAGCCCCGAGAAACTCGCCCGGATACGTGCGATTGTCCGTGCCATCCAGCCCAAGGCCGAAATCATCGAGACAGACTATTGCGACGTCGATCTCGACCGTCTGCTCAACACCGGACGCTTCCGTTTCAACGCCGTCGCAACCTCGGCGGCATGGATCCAGGGCATCGACCGTTCGCTCGAGGAGGTCGAGGAGGACGAACGCCGTCACTTCGAGCACGAGCATGAGCATCACCACCATGAGCATCATCACCATCATGATGAAGAGCATGACCATGACCACGGGCATCACCACCACCACGACCACGGCTGCCACGCGGAAGAAGGGGGCGAATGCACCTGCGGACACCATCACCATCACCATCACGACGGCGAGGGAGAGGCCGAGGAATATGGCATCTCGACGTTCGTCTACTACCGTCGCCCCGGGTTCGACCTTGGCAAATTCGACGACTTCTGCGCACGCCGGTGGCCGCGTGAGATCATCCGCGCCAAAGGCGTCTGCTATTTCGCCTCGATGCCCGACATGAGTTACCTTTTCGAGTCGGCAGGACGTCAGAAGTCGCTCAAGGAGGCAGGGATGTGGTTTGTCACCGCTCCCCTGGATGAACTCGACCAGATGATTGCCGACGACCCCACCATCCTCAACGACTGGGATCCCGATTATGGCGACCGCATGATCAAGATCGTCTTCATCGGCCGCGACATGGACCGCACAGCCATCATCCGCGCTCTCGACGACTGTCTTGAAAAATAATACGACCCACACGTGCGACCCTATCTGCAAGTAGAAGACCTGACGAAGAGTTACGGCGACCGCATGCTCTTCGAGGATGTCACCTTCGGCGTCAACGAGGGCGACAAGATCGGTGTGATCGCCAAAAACGGCACGGGCAAGACCACACTGCTCCGGCTTCTCTCGGGCGAGGAGAGCCCCGACAGCGGCACCATCACGTTCCGCAACGATCTGCGTGTGGGTTTTCTCACCCAGGAGCCTGAATTCGATCCCTCGATGTCGCTCCTCGACAATATCGTGTCGGTCATACCCCACACCGATGTCGACGAGTGGAACCGTGAGGACATGGCCGTGCAGATGCTCGCACAACTGGGCATAGAAGACCCGCGTATCGACGTGACCCACCTCTCGGGAGGCCAGCGCAAGCGTGCGGCCATAGCACGTGTGCTGCTCTCGGCTCCCGATCTGCTCATTCTCGACGAGCCTACAAACCACCTCGACATAGCCACTATCGAATGGCTCGAAAACCGACTGACACGGCAGAAGATAACGCTCCTCATGGTCACCCACGACCGCTATTTCCTCGACCGTGTATGCAACAAGATCATCGAGATCGACATGCGACGCATCTTCACCTACGAGGGCAACTTCGATCTCTATCTGCGCCGACGCGAGGAACGTCTTGAAGCACTTGCCGCCCAGTTAGCCAAAGACCGCAACACCCTGCGCAAGGAGCAGGAGTGGATGCGCCGTCAACCGCAGGCACGCGCCGGGAAAGCACGCTACCGCATCAATGCGTTCTACGAACTCAAAGACCGTGCCTCCGTCCGCTATGACGACCGCAACGTCGACCCCTCGGCTGTGCAGTCGGGCTACATCGGCTCGAAGATATTCGATGCCAAAGGGATCTCGAAAAAGTTTGGCGAAAAGACCATCCTGAAGGACTTCACCTACACCTTCGCCCGATATGAGAAACTGGGCATCGTCGGTGCCAACGGCGTCGGCAAATCCACCTTCATCAAGATGCTGCTCGGCCTCGTGGCCCAGGATGAAGGAGTGTGGGATGTCGGCGAGACAGTGCGTTTCGGCTATTACTCCCAGGAGGGCCTTGATCTGCCCGAAGGAAAGAAGGTGATCGACGCCATCACCGACCTTGCCGAGGAGATCGTCCTGACAACTCCTGCCACGGCTACGACAGCCGAAAAGACCGTCAGCCTCTCCCCCTCTCAGTTTCTCTCGCGCTTCCTCTTCTCTCCAGCCGACCAGCAGAAATACATCTCCACCCTCTCCGGTGGCGAGAAACGCCGTCTGCATCTCGCGGCGGTGCTGATCCGTCAGCCCAACTTCCTCATACTCGACGAGCCCACCAACGACCTCGACATCGTCACCCTCGGAATCCTCGAAGACTATCTGAAGAACTTCAAGGGATGTGTCATCGTCGTCTCACACGACCGCTTCTTTCTCGACTCGATCGTCGACCACCTCTTCGTGATGGAGGGTGAAGGTGTGATACGCGATTTCCCCGGCAACTATTCCGACTACCGCGACTATCTCAAGGAACAGAAAGCCGCCAAGGCCGAAGAGGAGAAGGAGAAGGCTGCCCCACGCAAGCAGGAGCAACGACGCTCCGCATCCACCGAGCGTCCCGCAAAGATGACATTCAAAGAGCGCAAGGAGTTTGAGGCCCTCACCGAGGAGATCGACCGGCTGAATGCCGAGAAAGCCGCTCTCGATGCCATCTTCGCCTCTGGGGAGACCATCGACGACATAGCCGCCAAATCGATGCGCTATGACGAGATCCGCGACCTGCTTGACGAGAAGGAACTCCGCTGGCTCGAACTTTCCGAAAAAAGTTGACTCATGGTCTTCCGCACCGAGATTCCGCCGTTACCGGGGCGTCAGGGCACCATAAGCCACGGCACTCCCCTTCTTCTCATCGGGTCATGTTTCGCCGACAACATCGGCGAGCGCCTCTCCGACGCTCTCTTCGACGTCACGGTCAATCCTTTCGGCCCTCTCTATAATCCAGCCTCCATCCTTGCCGCACTCGCCACGGAAACTGTTGACGACTCCCTTTTTGTCGACCGCGACGGGCTGACACACCACTATTTGGCACATTCCCGGTTGTCGCGTGAGTCACGGGAAAGTGCCTCCGAGGCTCTCGGTGAGGCTATCCGCCAATCACGCGAGGCTCTGAAAAAGGCCGGGGTGGTCATCATCACTCTCGGCACCACCCGCTGCTTCACCCTCAAACCATCGGGCCGGGTGGTGGCCAACTGCCACAAGATGCCCGCCTCCACATTCGGCGAGACACGACTGTCGCCCGACGAGTGCATCGACCTGCTCTGCAAGACTGTAGATCTCATCAGGAGAGTCGCCCCCGAGGAGGTGAAAGTCATTTTCACCGTCAGTCCCGTCAGATATCTCGGCGAAGGGGCCCACGGCAACCAACTCTCCAAATCCAAACTGCTGTTGGCCGTCGAGGAGGTGCTCAGGCGCTTTCCAGGCCTTACCGACTACTTCCCCGCTTATGAAATCATGATGGACGACCTGCGCGACTACCGTTTCTATGCCGACGACATGAAACATCCCTCCCCCCGTGCGGTAGAATACATATATTCCCTCTTCTCGGCCACATATTTCACTCCTGCCACGGCGACGGTAGCCTCCGAAGCCGAAAAACTCACACGCCGTCTGGCCCACCGTCCGATCGCTTCAGCCCGGCATGCGCACCCCGTAATATCCGAAGCCTTCCTGAGCAAATATCCCAATCTCACCCCTGCTTTTAATCGAAAATTCAGGTCATGACCCCTTCACTCCCTCTCGGCAGGATCGCTGCCATCCTCTCCGCTCCCGCTCCCGCCGATCCTGATCTCGAAATATCGACGCTGCTCACCGACAGCCGCTCGCTGCTTTCTGCAGCCGACACCCTCTTCTTCGCTCTCACGACCAAGTCAGGCGACGGCCACAACCACATCCCCGCTCTCTACAGTCGCGGAGTCCGTGCCTTCGTGGTTAGCCGGCGACCCGAGGGAGACTTCCCCGG
>CAMWGM010000036.1 GCA_947173755.1 uncultured Muribaculaceae bacterium | reverse complement strand
CTACAATCCTCCGCGTGCCACTCATGCGCAATCAAAAAGTTATCCAGGTTGGGGTGATGAATATGCCAACCGTTCCGAGCGTTATCTTGCCGGCGTAGCCTATCTCGACGGCGAGCATCCCTCGGCAGTGATGTGCCGCGGCTACTACACTCATTCCTATCTCTGGGCCGTTGATTTCGACGGTTCGAAACTCACCGAACGATGGCTCCATGCATCGACCGAAAAAGGTAAGGGAGCATATGGCGAAGGTGCCCATTCGCTCACCATCGGTGATGTCGACGGCGACGGCAAGGATGAGATAGTATACGGGGCAGCAAGCATCGATCATGACGGCTCGCTTCTCTACCGAACCGGAGCAGGTCATGGCGACGCTCTTCATCTCGGCGATTTTGATCCCGACCGCGAAGGTCTCGAGATCTTCATGGTGCATGAGGAGAAAGGGTCAGCCTATCCCTACGACTCTGAATTCCGCGACGCGAAGACAGGAAATGTCATCTGGTCGACAAAGCAGTCGGGCAACGATATCGGCCGCGGTCTCGTTGCAGACCTTTCCGACACATGGCGCGGCTATGAAGTATGGCCCGGAAATTATTTTGATAACGGTGTGAAAACCAACGCCACATTTGACTGCCGTGGCAATCTGCTGGTCAACAAACGCGGTTCGACATGTTTTCGTGTCTACTGGGACGGAGATCTTCAGGAAGAACTTTTCGACGGCAAATTTGACTCGAATACCGGCATTTCAAGCCCTATCATCGAAAAGCGTTCAGCCAATCTCAACTCATCCTCCAATCTGGTGAATTTCAACAAATGGAATGCCCAGAGTTGCAACACAACAAAAGCGACTCCTTGTCTGCAGGCCGATCTGCTCGGCGACTGGCGCGAGGAAATTATTCTGTGGGATGGCGACAACAGCACTGATCTGCTTGTGTTCACCACTACAATTCCCACAAACTACCGCGTGCCCTGTCTGCTCACCGACCACAACTACCGCATGGCCGTCGCTTGGCAGAACACCGCCTACAACCAGCCTCCTCATCTCGGCTACTATCTTCCTGACCGCTTCGACACCGCACCGCGCATCATGATGGATGCCACCTCCATCCTCCGTCAGGCTGTCGAACTCGGCGATCCCATCCAGCCTCTCACCGGCAAATGGGGTAACTGTGATGGCGTTACGGCTGAAGCACTCCCTGCCGGCATCACACTCACCACCGACGATGCCACTTCCACCTTCACACTCTCCGGAACTCCCGAGGCGGAAGGTGTGCATGAATTCACCCTCAACACTGTCGGCGGGGAAGGCACACCTGCGGCGATCAACATCTCTGTCACTGTCACCGCCCCGGTGGCTCTCGAGCAAGTGCTCTACTACACCATGGACGCAGTAAACAGCGGAAGCGTAGCCAATGCCAAAGGTGAAGATGCCACTACAAACGGTAATCCCGAGGCGCAGCCGGGTCTTGTCGGCAACGCTATCTACTTCAACGGCACTTCCGACCGTCTTATCCAGAACCGCTATGAAGGTCTCAATTTCGGCAGCGATGACTTCACCGTGGAATTCCTGATGAAATCCACCGACAACGGCGCTTATGTCTTCCATATCGGCACGATCGCAAAAGATGCCCGCTTCAACCGCACCGGAAACTGGATCGGTCTCGAATATAAGGGCAACCAGATCAAATTTGCCGTCGACGACGATGTCACCAAGAGCGAGGCTTCGACCGACGGAACAGTCTGCTTCGACGGAGGCTGGCACCACGTCGTGCTTGTTCGCGAAGGCGCAACCAAAACTCTCAAGATCTATATTGACGGTGCTCTCAAAGCCGAGAGCAGCGACAATACAGGAGCAATCAACATGGATAAAGACGAGCAGATGATCGTAGGCAACGTCAGTGTAAACTTCGACAACGGCTACAAAGGTCTTCTCGACGACTTCTCGATCTATCGCGGAGCCATGTCGGCCTCCAAGGTCGCTACTCGTTATGCCTCCTACGGTCTCTCCTCAATCAACACAATTTCTCCCGACGATGCCGATGCCGACGCACCCCGCTACCTCACACTCATCGAGGTTTCGACCGGCCGTACAGTCGCTACCGGCATAGGTGACGCTACCAATGTCACTTCACAGGCTCTCCCCGGAAACGTCTATATCCTCGTCACCCGTCAGGGCAAGACAACTTATATCGACAAAATTATCCTCTGAGTCCATTAGACTCTTGAATTGACAACGCTCCCCTGCCGCAAAATCCTGCGACAGGGGAGCGTGCTCTTATTTCAGTAACTATTGGATATGCTCTTTATTTCCTGATCGCGGCATTTCCTTTGCAATGAATGTCGCCTGTCCCTTTCTTGGTGCTTACAAACGATTTGGAGGCGTAGCATGTGATGTCGCCCGAGCCGAAAACACTGGCCTTGACATTCTGCGCCTTCATCGATCCGGCATCGATATCACCTGCCCCTTTCACCGTGTACACGGCATTGACCGCTGTGCCGCTGAGGTCAACATCACCGGCGCCCATTATGTTGACGGTCAGATTATTGAGATTTACATTTTTGATCTCGCAGTCACCCGCGCCCTTGATGTCGACTGTCACATCAGATACGGTTCCGGTCATTTCGATGTCACCTGCGCCGAGAATCGAGGCATTGAATTTCTTGCCGGCAAACGACTCAATGTCGACATCTCCGGAACCCTGGATCAACACACTGAGATTATCGGAAGAAAATTTTCCCTTGATATCGATATCGCCTGATCCTTTGACGGCAACGTTAGTGAGCGAAGGCATAGTGATCTTCAGCAAAGCCTTCGCTTCTCCCTGTTGATGCCAATTCTGTTGGTTACACTTGATGACGAGGGTACCGTCGGAACTTACCGAGAGCGAAAGCGCGTCAAGCACCTTCTTTTCGCCGGTAAACTGCACGCTCGTTGTCCCGGCCTGGGTGATTTCGACATCTACAAGCCAGTTTTGAGAAACCTTGTCAAATCCGCTGAGGTTGAATGACTTCGTGACGAGTTCACGCTTCGGGGCGGCCGAGAGAGAAAGTACCGTTCCAAACATAAGCATGAGAACTAAAGAGAGAATTAAAGATTTTTTCATCTATACATTTTTATGTGATTAACAGTGTCTTTATATATTAGACGCAGGAAATCCCGAATTGTGACATCGTGACCAAAAAAAATTTGCATATCAATCTCCAGAAACAGGCATAAATCAAGGGGATGTGTCAAGTGGGTTGGCTTGACACATCCCCGTTATTTAAGGATTAATCTTTTTATGTCAGGTTGACAGGATCAGTCGAGAGTACAGATCGAAACACGGTTCCAGCTTTCCTCCGAGAACATGTGGCCGATACCTTCGCCCTTGGCAGTGATGCGGTCGGCTTTGATCTTATACTTCTTGATGAGTGCATTCTTCACGCTTTCTGCACGAGCGGCAGCGAGACGTTCGTTGAACTCGAGGTTACCGTCCTGGCTTGCATAACCCTTGATTTCAACCTTGCTGTCGGGGTGGTTGTTGAGGTAAGCGGCAATCATCTCTACGTTAGGCATCTGGTCGGCAGTGATGACGCTTGAACCGATACGGAAGAAGACGTAGCGGACAGATTCTAGAGTATTGGTGTTCTTCTCGATCACCTTGGCAGGAGCGTTCTGGCAGTCAGCGAGAGCCTGAGCGAGCTGTGCGTTCTGAGCGGTTGCGGCAGCGAGGGCTACGCTTGTACCTTCGACATCAGCACGGAGAGCATTGACCTGAGCATTGAGGGCGTCGACGGTAGCCGAGAGATCTTCAGGAACGGTGACACACTGGAAACCGGGGCCGAAGTTGTAGTTGAAGCCGATCATAAGTTCGGTGTTGGCCTTGCGACGGTTGAAGGCAACCTTGTGGGAAGATGCGGTGAGATCCCAGACGATGGCAGGTTTAACTGCGATCGAGAATTTGTCGGTGACGTTGAAGTTGACACGGAAACCGGTGCGTGCGCCGAGATCGTTGGTGTCGTGCGGGCCTACAGTGTAGTAGTGGAGCCAGCCGAGACCTGCAACGAGGTCAACATCTACGGGACGGGGAGTGCAACGGAAACCACCGAATACGTTGGTGAGGTCGAGTGTGCCGTAACCGCCTACATACTGGCTGTCGAATGCAGTCTTCGAGGAAGTGGTATTGATACCCCAGGCTCCTTCAACACCGACTCCTACCAGAGGAGTGAGCTGCTTCTCGATGTGAAGACCGAGCTGAGGACGGATGTTCTTGAAATAGTTGTGCTTGAGGAAGGGAGAGGTGACACCGGCGTCAAAACCGATTGACCAGTTGTCAGCGAATGTGGGGCGCTCAATGACGTTCTGCGCCGATGCGGTTGCAAACATACCGCCTGCGAGTGCGGCTGCGAGGAAAAGTTTATTCATCTTTTTTTCTTTTTAGTTGTAACGTTTGGACCTATTGGTTTTAAATTTTTTGAATGTCGCGACTAATGTCTTTCCTGTGTGGAAGCGAAGAGTTCGTGTGACCCTTCAGTCGCTATAACATCGGGAGTAAAGAAATTGTTGAGTGAACTTTAAATTTTTTCTTAATTTTTCTGAATTTGTTTGTTTTCTGATTTCGCCGACTCCGTGAAGTCGATTTCCTTCTTCCTAACAACGCCGTCTCACAAAAAGTTTAATCAATGGTGAAAAAATATTGATTTTTTTCTTCATTTTTCCTTGGCATCCCCCGACTTATTGTTAATTGTATGATAACTAAACATATAAAAATAAATGTTTTAAAACATCTTTTTTCGCTTGGCGAAATAAAAAAAGATTTGTAAATTTGCACTGACATACTTCGTCGTGACCCGACGGAGCCCCTACACCTATATTATAATACCATGCTTTCCCGCCGGGAGAGCCTATACACTTTCACTTTCAATGGCCCCACTCGCCAACCATCACATTTCTATCGACTGCGCCCTTTTCGGATTTGACGGCACCGGACTCAAAGTGCTTCTTTTGAAGCGCAACGGTCGCGACAGCGAAGGCATCCCGTTCGCCGACATGAAACTGCCCGGAAGTCTCATCTATCAGGACGAGGATCTCGACGAGGCCGCCGCCAGAGTACTGCAGACACTCACAGGTGTGAAAAATGTCACACTCAAACAGTTTAAAGCCTTCGGTTCAAAACATCGCACCGACAATCCCCGCGACGTGTTATGGCTTCAGGAAGAGCAACAGGCTCTCGTGGAACGCATCATCACCATTGCATATTTCGCAATTCTTAAACTCGATTCCTCAGTGATGAGAACCATCAATCCCCTGGTGGCTGAGTGGGTGGATGTCGACAAGGTAGGTCAACTCGCGTTCGACCATAATCTCATCATCGCCGACGCGCTCGAGGCTATACGGCATGAAGCCGACACAAACCGCGCGATGCTCTTCGAACTACTCCCGAAAAAATTCACCGCGTCACAACTGCGCACACTTTGTGAGATCCTCTACTCGCGTCCGCTCGACGTCAGGAACTTCCACAAGAAGATCGCACAGATGCCCTACGTCGTTCCGCTTGAAGAGCGGCAGCGGGGAGTGGCTCACCGGGCAGCCCGTTTTTACAAATTCGACCGTAAAGCCTACAACACCACCCGATAATCCCGTTACATTAATATATAATAATATATAATATATAGTCCCTATATAGTATTTTAGACCTGAGAAAAGAATTATGTATCTTCTTGGTTACGACATAGGCAGTTCGTCTGTCAAGGCAAGTCTGGTTGACGCCGCGACAGGGCGCACCGTCGCATCCGATTTCTATCCCAAGACCGAGGCCGAGATCATTGCCCTCCGTCCCGGATGGGCCGAGCAGCGCCCCGAGCAATGGTGGGATTGCCTGAAAGCGGTGACCTCCTCCGTACTCGCTTCTTCTAAAGTAGCGCCGGCCGATATAAAGGCGATCGGCATCTCCTATCAGATGCACGGCCTCGTGATGGTCGACAAAGACAGACAGCCGCTCCGTCCCGCCAGCATCTGGTGTGACAGCCGCGGCGTCCCCTATGGCGAGAAAGCTTTCTCCGATCTTGGCGAGGAGACCTGTCTGTCCACTCTCCTCAACTCGCCCGGCAACTTCACCGCCACAAAACTCAAATGGGTCAAGGATAACGAGCCCGCGACATTTGAGAAAATCTATAAGATAATGCTCCCGGGCGATTACATCGCCATGCGCCTCACCGACCGCATCTGCACCACCGTGTCAGGACTTTCGGAGATGATGCTCTGGGACTTTAAAAACGATGCTCCCGCATCGTTCCTGCTCGACTACCTCGGATTTCCGGCCGGGATCCTGCCTGAAATTGTCGGGACATTCTCCATACAGGGTCATGTGACACGCAAGGCTGCCGAGGAACTCGGACTCGCCGAGGGCACCCCCGTCAGTTACCGCGCCGGCGACCAGCCCAACAATGCTCTGTCGCTTAACGTGTTCAATCCCGGCGAGGTTGCGTCGACGGCAGGAACCTCAGGAGTGGTCTACGGCGTGCTCGGCGACATCAACTATGATCCTCAGAGTCGCGTCAACACCTTCGCGCATGTCAACCACAGTTCCGACCTCAACCGTCTCGGCGTCCTGCTGTGCATCAACGGCACCGGTATCCTCAACTCATGGAGCAAACGCAACATCGCCCCCGAGTCGATCAGTTATAACGGCATGAACGAACTTGCCTCGCAGGCCCCCATCGGCGCTGAGGGTGTCTCGATCATACCCTTCGGCAACGGAGCCGAGCGCGTGCTCCGCAACAAAGAGACCGGCGCCTCGATCCATGGCATCAACTTCCTGACTCATGACCGCCGCCATCTGATGCGTGCCGTTCAGGAAGGGATCGTCTTCTCCTTCATGTATGGCATGGAGATCATGGAGCAGATGGGAATGCAACTCAAGAAAATCCATGCCGGTCATGCCAATATGTTCCTTTCACCCATCTTCCGCGAAACCCTCGCCGGAGTGAGCGGCGCCACCATCGAACTCTATGATACCGACGGTTCGGTAGGTGCGGCGAAAGGTGCCGGAATGGGAGCCGGAATCTACCGCGACAACGACGAAGCCTTCGCTTCTCTCGAAAAGATCGAAGTGATCGAGCCCCGTCAGGCAGACGCGCAGGCCTACGCCGACGCTTATGCTCTCTGGAAGTCACGTCTGAACGCCAATCTCTGACCACCTTTTCTCTGAAAATCCATATACAACTATAAAACATCCTTTTTCCCCTTATTATGGCAGTTAAAGAATACTTCCCTAACATCGGTAAAATCAAGTTTGAGGGTAAAGACTCCAAGAATCCCCTCGCCTACCGCTACTATGACGCCGACAAACTCGTGCTCGGCAAGCCTATGAAAGAATGGCTCAAGTTTGCCATGGCATGGTGGCACACTCTCTGCGCCGAAGGTGGCGACCAGTTCGGAGGTACCACAAAGAAGTTCCCCTGGAACGAAGGCACCGATCCCCTCGAGATCGCAAAGCAGAAAGCCGACGCCGGTTTCGAGTTCATGCAGAAAATGGGCATCGAATACTTCTGCTTCCATGATGTCGACCTCATTGCTGAAGCCGATTCAATCGAGGAATATGAAGCCAACATGAAGGCTATCGTGGCTTATCTCAAGGAGAAAATGGCTGCCACAGGCATCAAGAACCTCTGGGGCACAGCCAACGTCTTCTCGAACGCCCGCTATATGAACGGCGCTGCCACCAACCCCGACTTCGACGTCGTGGCCCGCGCTGCCGTCCAGATCAAGAACGCTATCGACGCCACTGTAGCCCTCGGCGGTAAGAACTATGTTTTCTGGGGCGGTCGCGAAGGCTACATGAGCCTCCTCAACACCGACCAGAAGCGCGAGAAAGAACATCTGGCCACTATGCTCCGCATGGCCCGCGACTATGCCCGTTCGCAGGGTTTCGACGGCACCTTCCTCATCGAGCCCAAGCCCATGGAGCCCTCCAAGCATCAGTATGACGTCGATTCGGAGACCGTCATCGGTTTCCTCAAGGCTCACGGTCTCGACAAGGATTTCAAACTCAACATCGAGGTCAACCACGCCACTCTCGCAGGCCACACCTTCGAGCATGAACTCGCCGTGGCTGTCGACAACGGCATGCTCGGCTCGATCGACGCTAACCGCGGCGACTATCAGAACGGCTGGGATACCGACCAGTTCCCCATCGACAATTATGAACTCACCCAGGCCATGATGGAGATCATCCGCAACGGAGGCCTCGGCAACGGAGGCACCAACTTCGACGCCAAAACCCGCCGCAACTCCACCGATCTCGAGGATATCTTCATCGCCCACATCGCAGGAATGGATGCTATGGCCCGTGCTCTCGAAAGCGCTGCCGCCATCCTCACCGAGTCGGCAATTCCCGCTATGAAGAAGGAGCGCTATGCGTCGTTCGACGGCGGCAAAGGCAAGGAATTCGAAGATGGCAAACTCACCCTCGAGGATGTCGTAGCCTATGCCAAGACCAAGGGCGAACCTGCACAGACCTCCGGCAAGCAGGAACTCTATGAGGCTATCCTCAACATGTATGTCTGATCACTGACCTGATATGGAATTGGACGGCACCTTATCGTTCCGAAGTGCCGTTCAATTCCAACTTCTTCATTACAATCCGTCTCAACATCACCTTACACCATGAATTATCCCCAAAACGGGAGCAAGATCTATCTCTTTTCGATAGTGCTCGTAGCCGTCCTCGGCGGCTTGCTCTTCGGCTATGACACTGCCGTGATCTCGGGAGCCGAAAAAGGTCTTCAGGCATTCTTTCTCGGAGCAAAAGACTTCGTCTATACCGACACTCTCCACGGCATCACCTCTTCCTCTGCCCTTCTGGGCTGCATCATCGGCTCGGCTCTGTCGGGCTTCTGCGCATCCTTTTTCGGGCGTAAACGCTCGCTCGCCATCGCAGGCGTATTCTTTTTCCTCTCGGCTCTCGGCAGTTATGCTCCCGAATTTCTCTTCTTCGAGCATGGAGTTCCGACCGCCTCACTTCTCGTAGCATTCAATTTCTACCGCATCATAGGCGGCATCGGCGTCGGACTCGCCTCGGCCATCTGTCCGATGTACATCGCCGAAGTCGCTCCTTCCAACATGCGCGGCACACTCGTGTCGTGGAACCAGTTTGCCATCATCTTCGGACAGTTGGTAGTCTATTTCGTCAACTTCCTCATACTCGGTGAGCACACCCAGCCCATCATCGAGAAAATCGGCGAGACGGTCTATCAGGTCAGTTCGCAGTCTGACCTCTGGACCATCCGCACCGGCTGGCGCTACATGTTCGGCTCAGAGGCTTTCGTGGCCGGAGTCTTCACCATCCTCGTCTGCCTCGTTCCCGAGTCACCCCGCTATCTCGCCCTGACCGGCCGCGACGAGAAGGCTCTCTCGGTTCTCGCCCACATCAACGGCATCGCCAAGGCACGCGAGATCCTGCAGCAGATCAAGGAGACCACCGAAGTCAAGAGCGAACGTCTTTTCTCATTCGGCATCATGGTGGTATTCATCGGTGTTATGCTGTCAGTGTTCCAGCAGGCCGTCGGTATCAACGCTGTCCTCTACTATGCTCCCCGCATCTTTGAATCGATGAATATGGGCGACCCGATGATGCAGACCATCATCATGGGCATCGTCAACATCTCCTTCACCCTTGTTGCTGTCTTCTCGGTCGAGAAACTCGGACGCAAGCCGCTGCTCATCTGGGGCTCGATAGGAATGGCTATAGGCGCATTCGGTGTCTGTCTGAGCAATCTGGTCGAAGTGGCTCCCGTCGTGCCGGTTGTCTCGATCATGATCTACTCGGCATCATTCATGTTCTCCTGGGGACCGATCTGCTGGGTGCTCATCTCCGAGATTTTCCCCAACACCATCCGCTCGGCAGCCGTCGCTATCGCAGTTGCGTTCCAGTGGATCTTCAACTTCATCGTCTCCTCGTCGTTCGTACCGATGTATAACATGGAACTCGGAACGATGGGCGACAAATTCGGCCACATGTTCGTCTATGCCCTCTATGGCATCATCTGCATCGTGGCTGCATGGTTTGTGGCCGCTCTCGTGCCGGAGACTAAGGGCAAGACTCTCGAAGATATGACCAATCTGTGGCGCAAACGCGATGCCGATGAACGTACGGATGTCAATGCAATCACCGACTGAAATGAAAAGATTTTTCAACATAGCCCTGTCCCTGGCTGTCGCCGCGACCACATTCGCCGCAACGAAAAGCGTCAACGTGACACTCCTGCCATCCGACACAGCCGCCATCATCACTCCCGAAATCTACGGACAGTTTTCCGAACATCTCGGAGGTTGTATCTACGGAGGTATTTGGGTCGGAGAGGACTCCCCCATTCCCAACACTGACGGTTATCGAAACGATGTCCTTCAGGCTATCCGCGATCTGAAAGTTCCGGTGCTCCGCTGGCCAGGCGGATGTTTCGCCGACGAATATCACTGGGAAGATGGTGTCGGGCCTAAGGAAAACCGTCCCCGCATGGTCAATACTCACTGGGGAAATGTGGTCGAGGATAACTCTTTCGGCACTCACGAATTCCTGAACCTCTGCGAAATGCTCGGCGTCGAGCCTTACATTTCCGGAAATGTCGGCTCGGGGTCGGTCAGGGAACTCAACGAATGGGTTGAATACATGACCGCGCCCGACGGCCCTCAGGCGCGCCGTCGCATGGCCAACGGCCGCGAGAAACCCTGGCATCTCAAATATCTCGGCATCGGAAACGAAACATGGGGCTGCGGCGGAAATATGCTTCCGGAATATTATGCCGACATCTACCGGCAGTATGCCACCTATTGCCGCAACTATCCCGGCAACCGTCTTTTCAAGATCGCGTCAGGCTCCAACGGAAGCGACACCAACTGGACCGATGTTCTGATGAAGAAATCAGGCCGAATGATGGACGGTATTTCCGTGCATTATTATACTGTCGACAACTGGAAGGACAAAGGATCGGCCACCGAC
>CAMWGM010000035.1 GCA_947173755.1 uncultured Muribaculaceae bacterium | reverse complement strand
GTCTCATAATGCTCTATCCGGGCCCGTTGGGCACCGAAACACCCATGACGCTGGCAGATATACTTTCCACCGACGTAACATCAACCCCCTCGCCCATCTATCTTTGGCTGCAGGGCATAATGCGAAAATTGAAAAAATGACTCTGAAGACTTTATCTCTTTCATTCCTCCTCACCATTTCAACCTTTGCCGCCAGGGCGGCGGAAGATGTCAAAACCGACTCCGTCCCTCCTGCCGAGGTGT
Organism: uncultured Muribaculaceae bacterium; assembly: GCA_947173755.1. Lineage (GTDB taxonomy): Bacteria > Bacteroidota > Bacteroidia > Bacteroidales > Muribaculaceae > Duncaniella. Next base: position 10,745 of record CAMWGM010000035.1, on the reverse strand, counting down.
CGCTTGGCGAAGTTTCGGTGACAGCCGTCAAGCAGGGATCCTCGCTCCTGCGTCAGCCTGTCACCGCAACCATCATCGGACGGTCGGCGATAGAAGACAACGAGATTGTCGGCATGAAGGGTGTCTCGATGATGGCTCCGAACTTCTATATGCCCGACTATGGCTCGAAGATGACATCCTCTGTCTATGTGCGTGGCATCGGCGCTCGCATCGATCAGACAGCCGTCGGCCTCAATATCGACAATATCCCCATCCTCAACAAGAACGGATATGATCTTGATATGCCTGACATCGATCGTATCGAGGTGTTGCGCGGACCGCAGTCAACACTCTTCGGACGCAACACCATCGCCGGTCTGATCAATATCTCCACCATTTCGCCGCTCAAACTCCTGCGCGAATATGATCATCGCATGATCTCTACACGCCTGATGTATGAGACAGGTCTTCCGGAGACATATCGCGCGGCCGTCAACGTCTATGGCAAGACTTCCGATAAATTCGGTGCCTCCCTGTCGGCTTATTCAGCCGAGCAGCGCGGATATTTCCGGAACAGTTTCGACAATTCGAAGGTCGGCAAGACTGATGACGTCTCGCTGAGACTCAAACTAGAATGGAGACCATCCGATCGGGTGAGCATCGAAAATGTCACCTCGTTCGGGTCCTCACGGCAGGAGGGATATCCCTATGCTTTCGAGGAGACAGGCCGCATAGAGTATAACGACGAGACCGATTACCTGCGCACGACTTTCACCGAGGGTCTGATGGTGAAATGGACCGCCCCCGGATTTACACTTTCGTCGATCACAGGTTTCAATTTCCTTAATGACGACATGCACCTCGACCAGGATTTCCTGCCCGAGAGTTATTTCACCCTGCGCCAGCATCAGGTGGAGCGGTCGATCACTCAGGATCTGGTCATATCAGGGAAGAAGGGAATCTATTCATGGCTTGCCGGCGTATACGGGTTCTACAAACACATGGACATGGTGGCTCCCGTGACTTTCAAGTATGACGGTATCGAGAAACTGATCCTCGGAAATATCAATCCTGTCCTTCCTCCGGGCATGCGTCTTGAGTGGGATGATCCCGAGTTTGTGCTCGGATCAGATTTCAAGATGCCTGTGAAGGGTATTGCCGTCTATCACCGCTCGACTGTTGATCTTGGAAAATTTTCACTCTCGGCATCTCTGCGCCTGGAGCATGAGGTGACGGCGATGCGCTACTTCAGCCGTGTCAATACTTCGGCGACGATGCACATGCAGCGTGGGCCGCAGGATATCGCCATGCAACGAGCCATAGACATAGACGACACCGGGCGCCTCGGTCAGAAATTCACCGAACTGCTCCCCAATTTCTCACTCACCTACAATCTGCGCAATTCGGCCCTGTTTCTATCTGTGGCTCGCGGATACAAGGCGGGAGGCTACAACACACAGATGTTCAGCGATATCCTGCAGAGCCGCATGATGGAGGAATTAGGCCGTCCCGCTGAATATGACATTGACAAGATGACCTCCTATAAGCCCGAGACTTCCTGGAATTACGAGGTCGGAGGCCACATCAGTTGCGACCGTGGCAGGGTCTACACCACATTTGCCGCCTACCTGATCGATCTTCGCGACCAACAGGTGACGCTTTTCCCCGACCAATCCACCGGTCGCTATATGGCCAACGCCGGTCGCACACGTTCGCTCGGCGGCGAACTGACTTTGCGCTATACCCCGAAACCACGCTGGCTTTTCAATCTGAGTTACGGTTTCACCCACGCCACCTTCCGCCATTTCAGCAACGAGGGGAAAAACCTCAGCGGCAACCGCGTCCCCTATGCTCCGCAGAACACCCTCTATCTGAGTGCATCCCACTTCATCCCCGTCAGCGAGACCGGGGGCGTGCGTCGCGTAGTGATTGAAGCCAACCTCTACGGAGTCGGTTCAATCTACTGGGATGAGGAGAACCTCTACCGCCAGCCTTTCTATGCGCAACTCGGTGCGAGTGCCCGGGTGGAAGGTCAGTGGTGGTCGGCAGAAATATGGGGAAAGAATCTCACCGACACTCGCTTCAACGTGTTCCGTTTCGAGTCGATCTCCCACGGTTTCTACCAGCGAGGCCTGCCTGTCCGCGGCGGCATCACGCTCCGTCTTTCTCTCGGCAAGTAAAAAAGAGACTCCCGCCACAGGCGGGAGTCTCTGAAAATATAGAGAAAAGGGAGAATGAGTAAGCGTGCACTCTCGGTGCACTTTTTTAAAGGAAATAAAGGAAATCAGAATTCGTTTTTGAGCACACGGACTGCGGCTTCATAGTCGGGTTCGTGAGTGATTTCTTCGACGAGATCGCGGAAGATCACGCGACGGTTCGGATCAAGAATGATGACGGCACGTGTCAGCAGACCTGCGAGAGGACCGTCGACGAGCATCACACCATATTTCTGGCCGAAAAGGGGCGAACGGAATGCCGACGCGGGGATGACATTCTTAAGACCCTCAAGTGTACAGAAACGGCTCATGGCGAAGGGAAGGTCCATCGAAACACAGATGACCACCACGTCATCGAGACCTGACGCTTCCTCGTTGAACTTTCTTACTGAGCGTGCGCACACTTCGGTGTCGAGCGACGGGAAGATGTTGAGCACGATCTTTTTACCGGGGAAATCGGAGCAGATGATCTGCGACAGATCGGCGCCTGTGAGGTGAAAACAGGGAGCGGTTTCACCTACTCCGGGAAGATTGCCATAAGTGTGACATGCCTGGCCTTGAAAAAATACGGTTTCCATATCTTGAAATTCAGTTTTATGTTTGTACTTGATTTTATATCTATTCAACGCATTTACGCGTCGGTTGGTTCGGCTGAAAAGAGGAAAAATTCGTCGGAGTTTCCACCTGTAATCGAGAATGGACCGATATTTTGCAATTTACAGGAAAATGGGTAATTTTGCAGGGTAAACACTCATTTATGGAGATCGATATCACTCAACTGAAAGAACGTCTGCTCGCCGGAGGCGATATCACTGAGAGAGAGGCCTACGCTCTGGCTGATCTCTCGGGCGCCGATCTGGAGGCTCTGCTCGATGCGGCTGCCGAACTGACCGACGCTCTCGGGTCAGCGAAGTTTGACTCGTGCTCGATTGTCAATGCCCGCTCGGGCCGCTGTCAGGAGGACTGCAAGTGGTGTGCGCAGTCGGCTGCATTCCCGACCGAAACACTCTGCTATCCTCTTGTCGACCGTGACACCTGCATATCGCTCGCCGACTACAATGCCGAGCGTGGGATAGGACGTTATTCGATGGTGACAAGCGGCAGAACTATCTCCGGAAAGGCACTTACGACTCTATGCGATTATTATGACGAATTGAAGGAACGCCATCCGGACATGGGACTCTGTGCTTCCATGGGTTTGCTCGATTCCGGGGAACTGACCCGTCTGCGCGAGGCAGGTGTCGAACGCTATCATTGTAATCTTGAGACCGCTCCCTCGTTTTTCCCGACGCTCTGTTCGACCCATACGATAGAAGATAAAATCGCTACTATCAACCGGGCCCGTGAGGCCGGAATGGAGATCTGTTCGGGAGGAATTATCGGGATGGGCGAGTCGATGCGTCAGCGTGCCGAACTGGCCCTGACGCTCCGGCGTGTCTCTCCCGTCTCGATTCCCATCAATGTGCTTCAGCCCATTCCCGGAACACCCCTCGAGAATATGCCCCCTCTGACCGACGAGGAAATTCTCCACACGGTCGCGCTCTTCCGCTTCATCCATCCGAAGGCTGTGCTCAGATTTGCCGGCGGACGTGCCCGCATCTCCGACCGCGCACAGCGCGAGGCACTGCGCATCGGTATCAACGGCGCCATCATGGGTGACCTCCTCACGACTGTCGGCGCAAAAATTTCCGAGGATATAGATATGATCCGCGAAGCAGGTTATGAATTCTGACACCGCACGATATGGAATTGACAAAAGATGAGAAGACACGCTACAGGGGTCATATCTCGCTGTGCGAGATTGATCTTCCGGGGCAACAGCGTCTGCGTGACTCCCGGGTGCTGATCGTGGGCGCCGGTGGCCTCGGCAGTCCTGTCGGGCTCTATCTTGCTGCAGCAGGTGTCGGTACCATCGGTATTGTCGATGCCGATGCGGTGAGTCTGAGCAATCTCCAGCGACAGATTATGCATGGCACACCCGATATCGGGCGGCTCAAAGCCGAAAGCGCCCGCGACGCAATGCTGCGGATTAATCCCGCAGTGAATGTCGAACTCCACACACTGTTTATTGATTCCGACAACGCTGCCGGAATCATGCGGAACTATGATGTCGTGGTCGACTGTACCGACAACATATCCACACGTCTTCTCATTAACGACGAGTGTCTGCGGCTCGGATTACCGTTCGTCTTCGGTGCCGTGAGACGCTTCGGAGGTCAGATTTTCACCCACCGACCGGGCACAGCCGACTATCGATCGATTTTCGGAAACGAAGCCGCAGGCGACGACTTTCCCTGTGCCGTCGACGGAGTACTCAACACCGTGGTAGGCATCACCGGTTCGATCCAGGCTACCGAAGTGATAAAACTTATTGTCGGGACGGGCGACCTGCTGACCGACCGTCTGCTGACATTTGATTCTATAACAATGACTTTCAATATCTTTGATATATGACAGCAACACCTGTAAGAATAGAGATCGTGGGCAGTTTCCTCCGCCCCGACCGTCTCAAGGAGGCTCAGCGCAAGGCTCACGCCCGCGAAATGAGCGATGAAGAATACTATGCCATCGAGGATGAAGTGATTGACGTGCTGATCGACCGCGAACTCGAAGCAGGCCTCAAGATCGTCACCGATGGTGAAATGCGACGCCACCAGTGGGACCGCGACTTCTGGGTAGGCCTTAACGGAATCGAACGCGACCGCAACGACTCAGGTCATATATATGTCGACGAACCTGTCGGCCGTAATTTCGTGCGTTTCTCCGATCGAATCGCCTACAACCCCGAGCATCCCTTCTTCGGGAAATTCTCCAAGATGATGCGACTCACAAACGGTCGTGCCGAGGTGCGTCAGACACTCCCTTCGCCGGGCGAACTCTACATGCGCATTCTCCGCGTGGGGCTCGACGATCCGTCGCGCGTCTATGTCTCGCCCGAGACTCTCGAGCAGGACATCATTGATGCTTACCGTCAGACAATCGCTGAACTCTACCGTCTCGGTTGCCGCCACATTCAGTTTGACAATGCGGTGTGGGGTCGACTCGGTACCGGCGACTGCCAGCGCGCTCTCCTGCTCGGCGGACTAGACCCCGACCGTGTTTCCGACACCCTCATCCATCTCTTCAACGAGGTTGTCAAGGACCGTCCCGCCGATCTTGAAATCACTCTCAGCATTGCCGCCGACGAAACCCTCCCTCCCCGCTGGACCGATGAATCGGAACTCCACCATCTGCAACGCATGCTCTCGGAGATGGACGCCGATGCGTTCCTGCTTCCGTTCGATCTTCACGATCTTGAAGCACTGTCGGCCCTACAGTATGTGCCGGACGGAAAACGCGTGATAGTCGGACTTGTCGACGGTGCATCCGCCGGAATGGAAAGTGTCGAGGATATCCGCCAGGCCATCGCGGTTGCCGAGCGTTATGTGCCGCGCGCTTTCCTCAGCGTCTCGCCTACCTGCGGTTTCAATGTCCGTCATTCCACCCCCCTCGGTCTCAACTATGAGACCCAGTGGGCAAAACTGGCACTCCTGCGCGAAGCGGTGAGCGGCATCTAATTTCAGAAATTCAGAAAACAGTCACTTCCGACTCAGGAAAATGGCGGCCGACATAGCGACGGATAAATCCGAGCGTGTCGGCCGCTATGATTTTGTCACGGTCGAAAAATGTGTTATACATTACACTGTGCAGCCGTATCCCCCGGTTGCGTATTGCCTCGAGCGAGAGAATCGTGTGGTTGATCGACCCGAGGCGTCCGTTGGTGACGAGCACCACCGGCAATCCACGCGTCGCTATATAGTCGATTGTGAGAAAAGTGTCGGTGATAGGCACCATCAGTCCGCCGGCACCTTCGATAAGCACCGTGTCGTAGCGTCGGCTGAGTTCGTCTGATGCCGCATCGATGATGTCAAGATCAATCTCCCGCCCGTCGATACGGGCTGCGAGTTGAGCCGAAGCGGGATAGGTGAAAATTACGGGGGCGGTGAGTCTCTCTGCATCTTCGGGCAACAGTCCGGTACCGGTCAGACGACGGTGAGCCTCGATATCTTCCGAAGAATCTTTACAACCGGTCTGTATGAATTTCTGAGTGATGACCCGGCGTCCCGACTTCATGAGACGGCGCGCAAGTTCGGCGGTAGCATATGTTTTGCCCGCATCGGTATCGATGCCGCTGATAAAAATTATTTCGGCCATGTGGCGGTGATATAAACAGGTTGATATGTAAGTGAGATACGCCCGTCAGGATCGAAAGGATAGGAGCGCATTATAGCGAGTGCATCTGCCGTCGGCGAGGCCGACGAAATGGCATTGACCCCGGTCTGCCGCAGATGGGCGAGCAGATCCTTCGGTGTATCGAAGCGACGGACTATTTCTTCGGTTGTGACGCTGATGTCGCTCCATCCTTCCCCCTTGAGCAATCCGGAGATGAATTCAGCGGAAGGATAGTGGCGTGTTGCGGCTCCGATAGTGCGCAACTGCTTCATGGTCTCTGTCCCGAAAGTTGTCAGAACGAGCGACCCTCCGGGGCGGAGCACCCGTGAGCATTGGCGCAGGAATGCCGGTAGCGAGTTGAACCACTGCACAGCCGAGACGGAATAGATCATATCGGCCGACTCTGACGGAACGGATCGCATCCAGATCTCACCGTCAGTTTGCTCGACGGCATGACCGCAGATGTCAGGCCACGAGTGGATGTCGGCCAATTTCAAATGGGCGTCGGGATACCGCTTGAGTAACAGTCGGGTCGAATAGCCCGATCCGCACCCTATTTCAATTATATCTATGTCGGTCGGAACTGAAGAGGGTAGGGCATCTGCAATCTTTCGCGCAATCTGCCGCTGCACGTCAGCGGAGTCGTCATAACTCCCGACAGCACGCGAGAAACGTGTCGCCACCAGCCGTTTGTCAGTCAGATGCCTGCTGAACAGTCTCGGGAAGTCGGGGAGATGATCAATATTGTCACCGATAATCTCAGCAGTATGTCCCTCCCAGGAATGCCTCTGGTTTTCAGCAGGTATGATAAGATCATTCGCTCCGACAATCGCTTTATCCCATCTCACTCCCTTTCGACCACACGCAGTCCTGACGGCCTTAAGTTCATCGGCAAGTCCGTTGAAATCTCGTTGCGGCAGTCTCGTTAAGAATTGACGGAAATTTTTACCCGCGGTGCGCCGGTAGAATTTGGTCAGCGACGCAGGAGTAAGTGCGTCGAGTGTCGCTTCAAAAATTCCGGAGGGTATCCCTTTCCTGTCATCAACAGCCTCCGGAGTTCCATTGATGGCAATAGTGGCGGTGATCGGTAGTCCCGGGTTGGAGGCAAGGAAATATTCGGCTCCGACCACTCCGAAACTCCATGCGATCACGACGATCTCTGAATAGTTGCTCAGGTCGGCAGGAAAATCGAAATGCCGATAGTCATACACTACAGCAATGTCATATTCTCCGAAACGGAGATCTGAAAATGGTCTGCTGTCCATCGCCCATCCGGCAAAGATGAGAATAAGGCGCGACGCTCCTTCCGTTCGGCTGACATATTCGAATATCATTGCATGACAGATTTTAGTGCCTCACCGAAAGAATCGATATCCCTTTCGGTGAGGGAAGCGTTAAGTGATATGCGAAGTCGGTCAGTCCCGGGAGGAACTGTCGGTACGCGGATAGGCAGGACCTTGAACCCCTTAGTGACCAATACATCGGAGAGTGCCACCGCACGATATGGGTCTCCCACGACGAATGGCTGTATGTGAGAGGGCGGAACTGTATTGGATGCCCCCTGAATTTCCGACAGATATGTGGCGAGTCGCTCTCCAAGACGGCGCAGATGCTCACGCTCGGAGTCCATCGGGATGATTTTGCGGATGACAAACTCGCTCCATGCCGCCTGGAAAGGCGGAAGCGCCGTCGAGAAAATATGTGCCCGCGAACGGTTTACGAGATACTCTCTCACCGGTCTGCTGACGGCAGCGAATGCCCCCATCGAGGCGGCAGCTTTGCCCAGTGTCCCGATCACGACATCAATTTCTTCATATTCCGGCAGGCTCCGGCAGATGCCGAGTCCGCGGTCTCCCTCCACACCGAAAGCATGCGCCTCGTCAATGTAGAGCCTGATATTACCGTGCTTACGTTTAAGCGCGACGATATCCGATATGGGTGCCTTGTCTCCATCCATCGAGAAAACACTTTCGGTGATCACCCACACACGGTCGAATTTGTGAGCCTCTTTATGAAGGATTCGGTCGAGATGGTTGAGATCATTGTGGCGGAAACGCTCGAAAGGGGCACCTGAAAGACGGATGCCGTCAATAATTGAGGCATGAACCAGTTTGTCGGCTACGACGAGTGTCGAAGGAGCCGAACAGAGTGCACTGACCTGTCCGACGTTTGCATGATAGCCCGAATTCGCAGTCAGCACCGGCCGACAGTAGAGTTGCGACAGAAGATCCTCGAGTGAGTGATGCTCCTTCTGCCTTCCGGCCAGCAGACGCGATGCAACCGACGAGAAGGGGATAGCCGCCACATCGGTCTGCGAAAGAAACTCTTCGCGCAGTTTCCGGTCGGCTCCAAGCCCGAGATAGTCGTTACTTGACAGATCGATGAGAGAGGCGTTGGAATCAGCGGGGATTTTTCGGAGATTGCCTGATGCGGTGAGCCGGTCGATTGTGTCGCTGTAGAATGTGTCGCTCATCGTATGCAATTGATCGTTTCTCTGACGAGTGTGGCGAGATCGTCGTCGCTGATGATATAGGGAGGCATAACGTAGACATTTCTGCCGAACGGTCTTACCCAGATGCCGCGGTCGACACACTTTCTCTGGAACTCGCCGATATTGACAGGCTCCTTCATCTCGATCACGCCTATTGCGCCGAACACACGGGTCTCCTTTACGTTATCGAGCACATCAGCCTCGGAGATAAGTCGGCGCAATTCACTCTCGATATGAGCGATACGTGCGGCCATATCCTGCTTTTCGAGCAGTTCGATTGACGCTGTCGCTATCGCACATGCCAGAGGATTGGCCATGAATGTGGGGCCGTGCATCATCACTCCGGCCTCACCCCGCGAAATGGTGTCGGCAACCTCGCGTGTTGTCAGAACGGCACTCATTGTGAGATAACCCGCCGTCAGACCTTTACCGATGCACATTATGTCAGGCTCGACACCTGCATGTTCCCAGGCGAAACACTTGCCAGTACGCCAGAATCCGGTGGCTATTTCGTCGAAGATGAGATAGAGCCCGTTTTCATCACAGATCCTGCGTGCTTCACGCAGATATTGGGGATGATAGAAGCGCATGCCGCCCGCTCCCTGAACCATCGGTTCGAGAATTAGTGCGGCCAGTTCATCACGATGCTCCCTGACCATCTTTTCGAGCGGCTCAACTTCGGCCGGATCCCATTCTTCCCATGGCTTGACGGTGGGTGCCGGTGCAAAAAATCTCACAGGTAGTGCCGTGCCGAAAGCCCCGTGCATACCTGTGACAGGGTCGCAGACACTCATGGCATTCCACGTGTCACCGTGATAGCCGCTGCGGATAGTGATGAAATTGGTCTTGCCGTGATCACCGCTTCGGCTGACCGCGGCCTGCACTGCCATTTTCATTGCCACTTCAACCGCCACCGAACCTGAGTCGGCATAAAAAATATTGTGCATCGAGGGGGGAGCGATCTCCAGAAGTTTCTTTCCCAGCCGGATTGCCGGATCGTGGGTGAGTCCCCCGAACATCACATGGCTCATCCTCCCGATCTGACCGACTGCGGCCTCGTTGATCACAGGGTTATTGTAGCCGTGTATCACGCACCACCATGAAGCCATGCCGTCGATCAGTTCGCGGCCGTCGGCCAGCCTGATCCTGACACCCTCGGCCGATGTGACTTTATATGTCGGAAGAGGGTCGATTGTAGAAGTATATGGATGCCAGAGGTGCTCGCAGTCGAACGTGTCGTGGATCGACGCTCCATCCTGCAGGCTCTTTTCGGTTTCTGTCATTATCGTTTGGAAATTCAACGGTGCAAAATTACAAAATTCCACCGAAACATGAAAACACCTGCAGGGGAGGCTCTGTGATTGTGAGTCTCCCCTGCAACGGAGTAATCAATAACCTGAATTGATGATTTTAAATTCTACTAATGTGCAATGTGATGATATCCGTAATCAATAACCAATCATTTATCAAATTTCAGTTACGTCGTCACGACGGCTGTCAATATCGTAAAACAATCTTTTTTGAACCTTTTGAAAACGTTTCATTTACCCTATCGGAGAAAAGAAACCAATTAAAATATGATGATAATATCTCTGAAAGCGTGAGGGGGAGGGGAGAGGAGAACGAGTTTTTCAGTTATGTTATCATATACGCCGGAGAGGCAGCCGATTAACGGTAGTCGGCGAAACGCTCCTGGAGTTTTTTGCGGGCGAAGAAGATGCGGCTCTTGACGGTGCCGAGGGGGAGATTCATCTTTTCAGCAATTTCGTTGTATTTGAAACCCTGGACATGCATCGAGAAAGGAATGCGGTAGTCGTCGGTGAAATCGTTGATGGCGGCAGTAATTT
>CAMWGM010000034.1 GCA_947173755.1 uncultured Muribaculaceae bacterium | reverse complement strand
CTACGGCTACTGGGACCATATGGACTATATCATCAAACAGGCTGAAAACAACGGTATCTATATAGCTATGGTGCCCATCTGGGGAGGTCTTGTTAAGCAGGGGCTCATGAGCGTCGACGATGCCAAGGCCTACGGTAAGTTCCTCGCCGAGCGCTACAAGGATTCCCCCAATATCATCTGGGTGATGGGTGGCGACATCCAGGGCGACCTAAATCCTGATCAGTGGAACGCCCTCGCCACCACAATCAAGTCGATCGACAAGAACCACCTGATGAGTTATCATCCCTTTGGCCGCACATCTTCGACCCGTTGGTTCCATAATGCCGACTGGCTCGACTTCAATATGTTCCAGAGCGGTCACCGCCGCTATGACCAGGTGCGTGGCGACGGCGATGACACCGCACAGGCTTCGCAGGCCGAAGACAACTGGCGCTATGTCGAGGAGGGTCTGTCGCGCACTCCGCGCAAACCTATCTTCGATGCCGAACCCTCTTATGAAGAAATACCTCAGGGTCTTCACGATCCCTCGCAGCCCTGGTGGAAGGCTCCCGACGTCCGTCGTTATGCCTACTGGGGTGTATTCGCAGGCGCTTTCGGCCACACCTACGGTCACAACTCCATCATGCAGATGCTCAAGACCGCCAACAACGGTGGTTATGGCGCCAAAAAAACCTGGTATGAAGGTATGGAAGATCCCGGGTTCAACCAGATGAAACATCTCAAGAACCTCATGCTCGCCTTCCCCTATTTCGAGCGCGTACCCGACCAGAGCATCATCGCAGGCGAGAACGGTACACGTTATGACCGTCTTATCGCGACCCGTGGTAATGACTATCTTCTAGTCTATAACTATACCAACCGTCCTATGGAGATCGATCTCACCAAGATCTCCGGCAAGAAGAAAAACGTATGGTGGTATAGCCCGGTGGACGGTTCGCTTGAATACATCGGCCTTTTTGACAGCAAGGTGACGCCCTTCCAGTATGACGGCGGCCACGGTGCGGGCAACGACCACGTCCTCATCGCAGTCGACGCCGACAAGGACTATATCGGTAAAGATTGGAAAAACCTTCCCACTAAATATTGATTGAGCCACCTCTCTCATGTTCTGACTTACATGGGAGAGGTGTCGATATATTTATTTCTGAAGCAATGCTGAAAAGAATTTACATATTATTGATTTCACTGGTATCTGTCGCAGCGATACGCGCGTCAGTCAATGTGGGATCACTGACCACGGAGGGACAACCCGCTCCGCTCAGCATCGAGACACAGCATCCGCGTCTGAGTTGGATCATAACCTCAAATGAGCACGACGTGATGCAGACCTCCTATCATGTGCTTGTTGCGACATCTCCCGATCTTCTCGAAGCCGGAAAAGCCGATCTCTGGGATTCCGGCATCGTGAAATCCGACCAATCGGTATGGGTGGCTTATGACGGCAAACCGCTTGCCGACAACACCCGCTGCTACTGGAAGGTCAAGGTCAGCACCACCCGTGGTGAATCCCCCTGGAGCCCGACAGCGGAGTGGGGAATGGGTATTGTCGGAGAAGGACACTGGACCGGTAAATGGATCGGATGGGAAGGCCCGTTCGAATGGGATATCGAGGACTCGCACTCACGCATGAGTTCCCGCTACGTCCGCAAGGAATTTGACACTCAGAACAAGGAGATCAAGCGTGCAACCGCCCATATCTCAGGCCTCGGACTCTACGAACTCTACATCAACGGTGACAAGGTGAGCGACGATGTGCTCGCTCCCGCTCCTACCGACTACCGTCGCACTACGCTCTACAACTCCTATGATGTCACTGACATGCTTAAAGGAAACGGTGGTTCCAACGCCGTCGGTGTCGCACTCGGCAACGGCCGCTTCTACACGATGCGTCAGAACTTCAAACCTTACAAAATCCCGACTTTCGGCTATCCCAAGGTCAGGATGAACCTAATCATAGAGTATACCGACGGAACCCGTCAGACCGTCAGCACCGATGAAAAGTGGAGTCTGACGGCGCAGGGTCCTATCCGCAGCAACAACGAGTATGACGGCGAGGTCTATGACGCGCGTCTCGAACTCGGCGACTGGACCAAACCGGGCTATGACGATTCGAAATGGCTCAAGGCGCAGCGTGCCGAATTGCCTTACGGCTCTCTGCGTGGATCTATTTCGCCAAACATGAAGGTGATGAAGACACTCTCACCCAAGTCTGTCCGCAAGATCGGCGACAAGTATCTCGTGGATTTCGGTCAGAATATGGCCGGATGGGTAAAACTCAACATCTCCGATGTGGCGAAGGGTGACACTGTTGTCATCAGGTACTCCGAGCGCATTTCGCCGGACAGTCTCAGCCTCGACGTCGAAAATCTACGCAACGCCCAAAGCACCGATCGTTACATCGCCAACGGTACTGAAAAGGGAGTGAAATGGAGCCCGAAATTCTCTTATCACGGTTTCCAGTTCGTCGAGGTTGACGGACTCGACTCACTCGATCCGTCGGATATTGTGGCTGAATTCGTCTATGACGCTCTTCCCTCCAACGGTACTTTCGAAAGTTCGAATCCTGTCATGAACGCAATCCACCGCAACGCATGGTGGGGCATCGCCAGCAACTACAAGGGTGTTCCAGTCGACTGTCCGCAACGCGACGAACGTCAGCCCTGGACAGGCGACCACAACATGGGGACATGGGGCGAAAATTTCCTTTTCGACAACGCCAATTTCTATGCCAAATGGATGGACGACATGCGCGAATCGCAGCGTGAGGACGGTTGTCTTCCCGACATCGCACCGGCATTCTACAATTACTTCACTTCCGACATGACCTGGTCGTCGGCACTTCCCGTGGTCAGTGACATGATTTATGAGCAGACCGGCAATCCTCAGCCGATCTTCCGCAATTATGATGCTATGAAGAAGTGGATGAACCATATCCGCAAAGACTTCACCAATGCGGAGGGTCTCATCACGGCTGACAAGTATGGCGACTGGTGTGTTCCCCCCGAGAAGCCTGAAATGATCCACAGTCAGGATCCGGCCCGCACGACCGACGGCACTCTCATCGCATCAGCCTACTATTATAAGGTTTGTCAGATGATGGCGAAATTTGCCCGGATGCAGGGTCTGGAGGCCGAGGCTCAGGAATGGGAGAAAGATGGCGAGGCCGTCAAGGAGGCTTTCAACAAGAAATTCCTTACTGTCAAGAAGGGAACATCGCCCGTCAAGACACCTCACATCCTTTATCCCGACAGCATCTTCTACGGCAACAACACGGCGACAGCCAACGTGCTCCCGCTTGCCTTTGATATGGTGCCCGACGAATATCGTCAGGCCGTTGCCGACAATCTGATCAAGACAATAATCCTGACAAATAACGGACACATCTCGACCGGTGTGATCGGCGTCAACTGGCTTATGCGCGAACTTTCACGCATCGGTCGAGGCGATGTGGCTGCCATGCTCGCCTCCAACAAGAGTTATCCCAGTTACGGCTATGAGATCGAGAAGGGTGCCACAACCATTTGGGAACTCTGGAACGGTGACACCGCAAGCCGCCGCATGAACTCCAACAACCATGTCATGATGCTGGGCGACCACATCAACTGGTATTATCAGGATCTGGCCGGATTTAATCCTGCCGAACCGGGTTATAAGAAAATTCTTCTCAAACCCGATTTCTCGATACAGCAGATGGACAGCGTGTCTGCCACATACCGCACTCCCTATGGTCTGCTGGCTTCGAAGTGGGTGAAGACTCCGATGCACATTTCCTGGAGAGTCGAAATCCCATGCAACACCACTGCCGAACTCTGCATCCCCACACCGGACCGCAATGCCGTGAAGGCTCCCGGTGCAAAATATCTGCGCACCGAGGGCAACGACTCTTACTGGGAAGTCGGCTCGGGTGTCTATAACCTCGACATCAAGGTCGATCCCTCGCTCGGCGACAATCGCAAGGGAATCCTCAAAGATGAATTCCTCTATGAGAGCACTTCCTTCCCAGAATGTCACGGCGCAACTATTCTCGAGCAGGAAAACGGTGATCTTGTGGCAGCATTCTTCGGAGGAACCAAGGAGCGCAACCCCGACTGCGTCATCTGGGTGTGCCGCAAGCCGAAAGGTGCCACCGAATGGTCGGCGCCCGAGATAGCAGCCGACGGTGTCTTCGACCTTTCCGATCCTACAATTGCCGTTGCCGGTCTGTCGGGCATCAATGCCGAGACCACTCCCGCCACCGCAGGCCCGGTCGGTCCCAACTTCAAGGGTGACCTTGCCAATTCCCGGAGAAAAGCCTGCTGGAATCCGGTGCTCTTCCAGGTGCCCGGTTCTGACGAAATAATGCTCTTTTATAAGATTGGCTCAAGTGTCGGCGACTGGACCGGTTGGGTGGTCCGCTCGAAAGACGGAGGCAAGACATGGAGCGACCGTGAGCCCCTTCCTTCCGGAATCCTCGGCCCGATCAAGAACAAGCCCGAATATATCAACGGCCGCATCCTCTCGCCAAGCAGCCGCGAAGGGGACGGATGGAGAGTATGGATGGAGATCAGCGATGACAACGGTCGCACATGGCGTTCCTCCGGTCCTCTTCCCACCGATTCCGCAAAACGCACCGACCGCGAAGGCATCGAACCGATCTATGCCATCCAGCCGAGCATTCTCAAACATCCCGACGGACGTCTGCAGATCCTGTGCCGTACACGCAACTCCAAACTGGCCACAAGTTGGAGCAGCGACAACGGCGACACATGGAGCCCGGTGACGCTCATCGATATGCCCAACAATAATTCGGGCACGGATGCTGTTACACTCAAAGACGGACGCCATGTCCTGATCTATAACGACTTCGCCACCCTTGACGGAACACCGAAAGGTGTGAGAAATCCCCTTTGTGTGGCCGTCTCCGACGACGGTCTCAACTGGACAAACGTCATCACGCTCGAAAACAGCCCCGTCAGCCAGTACTCCTACCCGAGTATCATTCAGGGGCGCGACGGTAAACTCCATGCCATCTATACCTGGCGTCGCCAGAGAGTGAAGTATGCCGAAATCGATCTCTAAACTCTAATTCACCTGTAACAAGGGGGACGTGAAAACCACGTCCCCCATATCTGCCTAAAAATATTACCTATGAAACTCTTTGCAACAATTGTCGCTTCAGTCGCAGCCATCGCGACACTCCTCTCGTGCGGCCACAAAACCGAACAGCCCGAGGAAGATCTTTATATGTTCACATCATTCCACGAGCCGGCTGACGAAGGTCTGCGTTTCCTATACAGTGAGGATGGTATCCATTGGGACAGCATCGCCGGCACGTGGCTCAAACCGGAACTCGGAATGAACATCATGCGTGACCCTTCGATCGTGATGGGTCCCGACAGCACCTATCATCTTGTATGGACAATAGCATGGAAGGGTGATACAGGTTTCGGCTATTCAAGTTCGAAAGACCTTGTCAACTGGACACCTCAGCGCCGCATCCCTGCCATGGATTCGGTAGCATCCACGCAGAATCTCTGGGCTCCCGAACTCTTTTATGACGATGAGAAGGATCAGTTCCTGATCGTCTATGCCTCGTGTGTCGAGGACGCCGGCTTCGACGTAGGTATCGAGGACCCGAAAAACAATCATCGTCTCTACTATTTGACCACAAAGGATTTCGAGACATTCTCCGAACCCAAACTGTTCTATGACCCCGGTTTCAGTTGCATCGATGCAGTGCTCGTCAAGCGTGGCCCCGAGGATTATGTGATGGTTGTCAAGGACAACACACGCCCCAACCGTAACATAAAGGTGGCGTTCGCCAAGTCGGCAGAAGGACCTTACGGACCTGCATCCGAACCCTTCACCGAGTCGTTCACCGAGGGCCCGTCAGTGGTCAAGATCGGTGATGAGTACTACATCTATTATGACACTTACCGCAAGTTTATCTACAGCGCTCACAAGACAAAAGATTTTGTCAATTTCACCGATGTGACCGACAGTGTAAGTGTCCCCAAAGATCATAAACACGGCACCATCTTCCGTGCACCGCGTTCCGTGGTCAATAACCTCATTGAAATCTCGAAGACAAAATGAAAATATCTCGCTTTCTCCTTATCGCGGCAGCCTTTGCCCTGGCCGGAAGCATGAATGGCGAAGACCTCATTCATTATTCCGGATCGACGCTGTCCGACCCCAACCGTCATGACGGCGGCCTCTCCCCGGCAGTGGGCGTCCACAATATTCAGACCATGCGTGCCAATCGCCGCTATGATCTCTATTCGCCCAACTCCAACGGATGGACCTATAACCATCAGCCTATGATGGCCTACTGGAACGGAAAGTTCTACATGCACTATCTTTCCAATCCGGTAGACGAACATGTAGGCGGAGGCCGCACACTGCTTCAGACTTCCGAGGACGGCTACCATTGGTCAGTTCCCGAAGTGCTTTTCCCGGTCTATCCTGTGCCTGACGGTTTCAGGAAAGAGGGTATCGATCAGGTAGCTTCCGGTCACGAGGCCGTCATGCACCAGCGCGTCGGTTTCTACACCTCCAAGTCGGGGAAACTTCTCGCCATCGGCAACTATGGCATTGCCCTGCATCCGAAGGATGATCCCAACGACGGAAACGGCATCGGACGCGTTGTGCGCGAGATCTATCCTGACGGTTCTTTCGGACCGATCTACTTCATCTACTACAACCACGATTTTAACGAGGGCAACACTCTCTATCCGAATTATAAGAAGAGTAAGGACAAGGCCTTCCGCGAAGCGTGCGAGGAACTCATCGCCAATCCTCTCTACCGCATGCAGTGGGTCGAGGAAGCAGACCGCAACGATCCGATGATCCCGCTCAAGAAACCTTACAAGGCTTTCTCATGGTACACCCTGCCTGACGGAAATATCGCCGGTCTCTGGAAACATGCTCTCACGTCGGTGAGCAAGGATGGAGGCAACACATGGTATGAGCCTGTGGAGCGTGCCAAGGGTTTCGTCAACAGCAATGCCAAGATCTGGGGTCAGCGTCTGAGCGACGGCACATATGCTACTGTCTACAATCCCTCCGAATTCCGCTGGCCGCTCGCCATATCGCTCAGTTCGGACGGTCTCGACTACAAGACTCTCAATCTCGTTCACGGCGAAGTGCCTCCGATGCGCTATGCCGGTCAGTATAAATCCTTCGGTCCGCAGTATGTGCGCGGCATTCAGGAAGGCAACGGCACTCCCGAGGATGGTGATCTCTGGGTGACATACAGTGTCGGCAAGGAAGATATGTGGGTGGCCCGCGTTCCCGTGCCTGTCGAACTCGTCGCAACAGCCCATGCCGACGAGGATTTCTCGAAATTCGGTTCGCTTGCCGACCTGACGATGTGGAACATCTATTCTCCCGTCTGGGCTCCCGTATCACTTGAGGCGAAGGACGGCAAGACCTGGCTCACGCTTTCCGACAAGGATCCCTACGATGTGTCGAAAGTGGAACGCAAGATTCCGCCCACGCGCGATCTTACCGTAGAGTTCGATCTGATGGCCGAGCAGAATGACAACGGCGACCTGCTCATCGAGTTTGTCGACGACAAAGGCACTGCATGCGCCCGTCTCGACCTTACTCCCGACGGAGAATTCCGTTCGAAAGGAGGCGCCCGTTACGGTAAAGTTATCAACTATGAACCGGGCAAGCCGTATCATGTAAAGGTAGATATCTCGCTCGACAACCGCAACTCAACCGTTTACATAAACGGAGAGAAGAAAGCGACCCGAATGCTCTTCGCGCCGGTCAAGGAGATCGAACGTGTGGTTTTCCGCACTGGCAATCACTCCACCTATCCGACTGTCGACACACCCGCCGACCAGTATAACGATATGCCCCGCGCCAACGACGTCGATAAGGAGGCTGTCTATCGAATCGCCAACTTCAGGTCTTCCTCGCGTGACACCGACGGCACTTCGGCCATCCTCCGCTATGACGATTTCGCCCCTTATGTCGACTATTTCAACGAGATGGAGGATGAAAATATCGCCCAGGCTATTCCCAATGCCGAGTCGTCGGCATGGATGAAGGAGAACATCCCTCTCTTCGAATGTCCCGACAAGGATCTCGAGGAGATGTATTATTACCGATGGTGGACACTCCGCAAGCACATCAAGGACACCCCGGTCGGCTACGGCATGACCGAGTTCCTCGTCGACCGCAATTATGCCGACAAGTACAATCTTATTGCCTGCGCTATCGGCCACCATATCTATGAGAGCCGCTGGCTGAGGGATCCCAAATATCTCGACGGCATCATCAACACCTGGTATCATGGTAACGACGGGCAACCGATGGAGAAGATGATGAAGTTCAGTTCGTGGACCCCGGATGCTGTCTATGGCCGCTATCTTGTTGACGGCGATCTGGAGGCTCTCGCTAAACTCTATCCCGATCTCAAGGCTGAATATGCCCGCTGGGAGGAGACACACCGTCTGCCCAACGGTCTCTATTGGCAGCGCGATGTGGCGGACGGAATGGAGGAAAGCATCAGCGGCGGTCGTCGCGGACAGTTCGTGCGTCCCACCATCAACTCCTATATGTATGGCAACGCCAAGGCTCTCGCTGCCATCGCTGAAAAACTCAGCAACAAGGCTGATCAGGAGTATTATGAGAAGAAAGCTGAGGAGATGAAAAATCTCGTGCAGACCCGCCTCTGGAATGCCGATCACGCCTTCTTCGAGACAGTGCGTGGCGACACCCTGGCACAGGTGCGCGAGGCTATCGGCTACATACCGTGGTATTTTAATCTTCCCGACAAGGGTGTCTATGACGAGGCTTGGCTCCAGCTCAACGATGAAGGAGGTTTCTCTGCCCCCTACGGCTTGACCACAGCGGAACGCCGTCATCCTGAGTTCCGCACGCGCGGTGTCGGCAAATGCGAATGGGACGGAGCAATCTGGCCCTTCGCGACTGCCCAGACTTTGACCGCTCTCGCCAACTATCTCGAAAAGGAGGAAAACCCCGTGGTGACCGACAGCACCTATTTCGCCCAGATGAAGAAATATGTGGAGTCGCAGCATCACCGCGGCCGTCCCTATATCGGCGAATATCTCGACGAGGTGACAGGTTACTGGCTCAAGGGCGATCAGGAGCGCAGCCGCTACTACAATCACTCGACGTTCAATGACCTCGTGATCACCGGCCTTGCAGGACTGCGTCCCCGCAACGACAATACCGTTGAAATCAATCCTCTCGTTCCGGAAGGGGAGTGGGATTGGTTCTGTCTTGATAATATTCCCTATCATGGCCGTAATCTGACTATCCTTTGGGATAAGGACGGAGGACACTATCATAAGGGCAGCGGCCTCCGCGTCTACGTAGACGGTAAGGAGGTCGGACATTCCGACCGTCTCGGTCATATGGTCTGCGAAAATGTTCTCTGAGATCAACTGAACATATATGAGACACATTATCTATATATTAATCCTCTTGTTCGCATCGCTGTCATGCCGGGCACTCGAAGTGACCCGCATGACATGCGAGATGACCGACGCCCCGTTGGCTGTACCCTCACTGACTCCCCGATTCGGATGGCAGATGAAGGGGGCTCATGGAGCCGCGCAGACAGCATATCAGATCGAGGTCTATCGTACCGATACCTCGGGGAAGAGTCTTGTCTGGGATTCAGGCAAAGTGCTTTCCGACAAAAGCCAACTCGTCAGATATTCCGGTGTGGCTCTCAAGCCTCTTCAGCGCTACGAATGGCGTGTCAGGGTCTGGGACGAGGCAGGCAAGGAGTCGTCGTGGAGTGAGGATGCAAGTTTCCGCATCTCACCCGACGAAGAATTCCTGAAAGGGGAGTGGATCGGGGCGATCAGTTACGAGGATGCCCGTTTCCCGGAAGGAAGAAACTACACCTATGACAAGTGGAAACTACCTCACGTCAAGGAGGCATGGGAAAATGTCGACTCGATGGCATCGAGAAGCATCATGCTCCGCACAGATTTCGAAATTCCCCGCAAGGTCTCATCCGCCACTGCCTACGTCTGCGGTCTCGGTCACTATGAACTGTCGGTCAACGGCAAGAAAGTTGGCGACAGCGAGTTCTCTCCTCTCTGGAGCGACTATGACAAAACCGTCTACTTCAATACTTATGACGTAACTTCGTATCTGCGCAAGGGTGAGAATGCAATTGGCGTTCTTCTCGGCAACGGTTTCTACAATGTGGTGCGTGGTAAACGCTACAGCAAACTGATGGTTGGTTTCGGCCCCGAAACCCTCTGGCTCAAAGTGGTTGTAGACTATAGCGACGGCACTCAGGAGGTCATCTCTACCGGCGACGACTGGCGCTTCGATCTGAGTCCGATAACATTTCACTCGATCTACGGTGGCGAGGACTATGACGCACGTCTCGAGCAACCCGGATGGAACATGCCAGGATTTGACGATAGCGGCTGGCATAAAGTGGTCGTCCAGCGCGCCCCTAACGGGAAACTGACTCCTCAGATGGCTCCTCCCGTGAAGATCATGGAGCGTTTCCCTGTCAAAAGTCGTCACAAACTTACTCCGGAGGAGGTTGAGGCAGCTTCGAAGTCATGCAAAAGGCCTGTCGATGCTTCCGCCATTCTTCTCGATATGGGTCAGAATCTCGCCGGTTTCCCCGAAATTACACTCAAGGGTAAATCGGGACAGACAGTCACTCTTACGGTGGCCGAGGGTATAACTCCCGAAAATGCAGTCGACCAGCGTCAGACCGGCCGTCAGCATCACTATACCTACACCCTCCGCAGCGATAAGCCCGAGACATGGCATCCCCGTTTCTCTTACTATGGATTCCGCTACATCCAGATCGAAGGTGCGGTGTTCCCGGACGAGCCTAATCCCGACGATCTTCCCGTGGTTGAGAACATCGAGTCATGTTTCGTCTACAATTCTGCGGAGGAGAAAGGAGCATTCGAGTGTTCGAGTCCCGTGCTGACAGCAGCCCATCGCTTGATCCGAAACGCTGTCAGAAGCAACATGCAATCGGTTTTCACCGACTGTCCGCATCGCGAGAAACTCGGCTGGCTGGAGCAGGTTCATCTCAACGGTCCGGGCCTTCTGTATAATTATGATCTCACATCCTACCTGCCCAAAGTGCTCCGCG
>CAMWGM010000033.1 GCA_947173755.1 uncultured Muribaculaceae bacterium | reverse complement strand
CAGCCGATATGGCTTCGGCAAACTGAGGCGCGAAGGCGCGGGTGCGCGAGTAGAGATGCGGCTTGAATGCGACGGTGAGGGTGCGTCCGGGATAGAGCGCCTTGACCGATTCAATCGAACGACGAAGTTCCTCGGGGTGGTGGGCATAGTCGTCGATGATGACGTGGCCGGCACCTGCGTTTTCCTTCAGGTGGCACTCGAAACGGCGTTTGGTACCTTCGAACGTGGAGATGGCGCGACGGACGGTCTCGGGATCCCACGCATTCGTGAGGGATACGGCGGCTGCGGCGGCGATGGCGTTCTCGATGTTGACCTCGACCGGCACTCCGAGATTGACGTTGCGGATTGTGCCGCGTGGTGTGACGAGATCGAAGGTGATGTTGCCGGGAGTGCGGCGGATATAGGAGGCATGGAAGTCGCCCTCGTCACGGGAATATGTGAAAATTCTGACTCCATCCTTGACGCGCGGCTTGACTTTGAGGCCGGTGTGGATGATCAGGGCGCCCCCGGGGCGGATCAGTTCGGTGAAATGTGCGAAACTTTCCAGATAGGCCTCCTCGGTGCCGTAGATGTCGAGATGGTCGGGATCGGAGGAGGTTATGACAGCCACATAGGGACTCAGCTGGTGGAATGAACGGTCGTACTCGTCGGCTTCGATGACGCTGAGAGCCGATGAGGGGGAGAGCAGGAAGTTGCTGCCGTAGTTGCGGGCCACTCCTCCCAGAAAAGCGTTGCAGCCGATGGTGCCCGACTGCAGGATGTGGGCGGCCATGGTCGATGTGGTGGTCTTGCCATGGGTGCCGGCGAAGCAGAGGGCGTCGCTCAGACGTGTGACGATACCGAGCGCTTTGCTGCGCTTCATGATCTCGAAACCGTTGTCGCGGAACCATGCGAGGATCGGCATATCGTCGGGGACGGCGGGAGTGTAGACCACGATCGTGTCATTCTTCGAACGGAATGCCTCGGGGATGGTGTCGGGGTCGGGAGTGAATGAGATCTCCACACCTTCGGCTGCGAGTGCATCGGTCAGAGCGGTCGGGGTGCGGTCATATCCGGCCACTTTTTTCCCGCGGGCGAGGAAATAGCGTTCGAGAGCGGCCATTCCGATGCCTCCGGCACCTACGAAATATATGTTGGGGACAGTTTCGAATGTCATTTTTCGGGAATTAATGTGTCAATGATTTCTGCTATGCGGTCGTCAGCGCATGTGTGGGCCAGGGCACGGGCGTTTTTGCCGAGGATCTCGCGGCGGGAGGGGTCGGAGAGGAGCGAGATAATCGTCGAGGGGAGGAGTTCGACGGCATCCTTGTCGAGGATCATCACGGCTGCGTCGCGGGTCGAGAGGGCTTCGGCGTTGTGTCGCTGATGGTCTTCGGCAACGTTGGGCGACGGGATGAGAATCATCGTCAGGCCGAGGTTCTCGAGTTCGGAGATCGAGCCGGCACCGGCGCGCGAAACCACCAGATCGGCGGCGCGGTAGGCGAGATCCATGCGCGATATGAATGTGGTAGTCTTCACGTCGGGATAGTCTGCGGCCATGGCCTGGAACTCGTCGCTCTGATAGCGGCCGGTCTGCCAGAGAAGTTGCGCGCCTGCCTCGGCGAGAGCGGGGAGCGAGGCGGCGATCGCGCGGTTGACGGTCAGCGCGCCGAGCGATCCGCCGATCGAGAGCACCAGCGGACGGGCGGGATCGAATCCGAGCTGACGTTTCGCTTCCTCGCGTGTCAGCGCGGTCTCGTCGAGATCCTTACGGGTGGGGTTGCCGGTCAGGATGATCTTGTCCGCCGGAAAATATCGATCGAGGCCGGGATAGGCCACGCAGATGCGGTCAGCCTTCGCGGCGAGAAGTTTGTTGGTCACTCCGGGATAGGAGTTCTGCTCCTGAATGAGAGTCGGCACACCGCGGCGCTGGGCCTGTTTGAGAACAGGGCCTGAAGCATAGCCGCCCACACCGATGGCGATGTCGGGGGCGAAGTCGGCCACGATGCGTCGCGCCATGCGCATGGAGCGCCAGAGTTTGAGGAGCACTCCGAAATTACGCCACGGACGGCGACGGTCGAAGCCGGCCACGGGGAGTCCGGTGATAGGATAGCCTGCGGCGGGCACCCGCTCCATCTCCATGCGTCCTTCGGCTCCGACAAAACGGATGTCGGCGTCGGGATGACGACGTCTGATTGCGTTGGCTATCGAGATTGCGGGGAAGATGTGGCCTCCGGTGCCACCTCCCGAGATGAGGACTTTCATAGGCTTTTGATCAGAGTTGCATGGGATTTTCGGAGTTGAGTTCTTCGGGGAGTGCATCGCTTTCCTCCTCCTGCTCGGCCCGGGTGTTGTTGCGTCGCGTGGCCGTGCGCGAGACCGATATCATGATGCCGAAGGCTATGCAGGTCACCATGATCGATGTGCCGCCTTTGGATATGAGCGGGAGCGGCTGGCCCGAGACGGGGAAGAAGCCTGTCACGATGCCCATGTGGAACAGGGCCTGGAACGCGATCATGACGGCCATTCCGGTGACGAGCAACGCAGGATATTTCTGATTGCACCGCGAGGCAATGCCTGATGCGCGTCCGAGAAGCCAGAGGTAGAGCAGGAGTACTCCGATCCCTCCGATAAATCCGAGTTCCTCGACCACGATGGCGAAGATATAGTCGGAGAAGGCGAGGGGCAGGCGCGAAGCCTCGCGCGAGTTGCCCGGACCTACACCGTGGATGCCTCCGTGGGCCTGGGCGGCATAGGAGAGCACTTCCTGACGGTAGACGCCGGTGGCCGGGAGTTCCCATTTGGGCACCGAGTCGTTGTCGTGGCGGTCAAGACGGGCTATCCATGTGGCGATGCGCGAGCGCGACTGATGGCGGTCGACCACCTCGGTGCCGTCGGCGGGAATGTCGGCAGGTGCCGATTTGATGTCGATGATGTAGAGAACCGCGATGCCCACGACAGCGAGAGCCGCGAAACTGAGCACGAAAAGCAGGAGATCTTTCCACTTGACACCGCCGATGATCATCATCGATCCGGAGATGGCCACGAGCAGCAGCGTGTTGGTCAGACCCTGCTCGATGAGAAGCAGACTGAAGAAGACGATTATCGCGCCGGCCCACATCATCTTGGTCTTGGTGACGGTCTTGCGCGCCATGACGAGTGCCACGAGAAGCACTGCCGAGATCTTGACCATTTCGGCCGGGAAGACCGTCAGACCGGGCAGATGGACCGATCGGCGGGCACCGTTGATGATGTCGCCGAAGAACATCACATAGATCATGAGGGCGGCCGATATGACCGAGAAAATGATCGTGAAGATCGTGAAGCGTGAGTAATGGATGCGGGAAATATAGAGCGTGATGGCACCTCCGACGCCGAGCAGAACAAGATGGCGCAGGATGGGGCCGAAGACTCCGATGGAGGATGCCGCTACTTCGCGCGACGATGCCGAGTAGAGTTCAATGACCGAGATGAGACACAACGCGAGGAAGATACCCCAGATGTGCTTGTCGCCTTTCGCGACAGCCTTCGGGGCCGCGTCCTGCAGGGGAAGGGAGAGGTCGGGTGTCACTGTGTTGGAATTCGGTTTTACGGTTAGACTTGTTTTTTTATTTTTCAGGCTTCGGAGGGCAATGCGGCTACAGCTGCCTTGAACTGACGGCCGCGGTCCTCGTAACTCTTGAAGAGGTCGAAACTTGCGCAGCAGGGGGAGAGGAGCACGGTGTCGCCCGGCTTGGCGAGACGGTGACAGGTGTCGACCGCCTCTTTCAGCGAGTGGGTATCGGCTATCTCGTCGACCTGACCGGTGAAGAAGTCGAGGAGTTTCTGATTGTCCTTGCCCATGCAGACGATGGCCTTCACCTTCTCCTTGACCAGCGGGAGGATTTCGGAATAGTCGTTTCCTTTGTCCTTGCCGCCGAGGATGAGGATGGTGTTTTTCGGCATCGATTCGAGGGCATACCAGGTGGAGTTGACGTTGGTGGCCTTGGAGTCGTTGATGTAGCGGACGCCGTCGACTGTCCCGCACGGTTCGAGTCGGTGTTCGACACCTTCGAAGTCGCTGAGGGCCTTCCGGATAGCATCTTTATTGATCTCGAGAATACAGGCCGAGAGTGCGGCGGCCATCGAGTTGTAGAGATTGTGGAGTCCGTTGAGCGAGAGGTCGGCGCGTGGCATGCGGAGCGACTGCTCGGGAGTGTCGATGCAGAGTGTCGCGTCGTCGTCGCTCACCCAGGCCGCGGTACCCTCCTCGCGATGTTCGGCGAACGGGAAGAGCCGGGCCTCGGTAGTGATCTGCGCCAGTTGACGGCGTATCACGGGGTCGTCCTGCCAGTAGATGAAGGCATCGTGGGGAGTGAGGTTCTGAAGTATGCGGAATTTTGCCTTGACATAGTTTTCCATCCTGTGGTCGTAGCGGTCGAGATGGTCGGGGGTGATGTTGAGTATGACGGCGATGTTGGCCTTGAAGTCATACATGTTGTCGAGTTGGAACGACGAGAGTTCGATGACATAGACATCATAGTCGCAGCGGCTCACCTGATAGGCCAGACTCTTGCCGACGTTGCCTGCCAGACCTACATTCACTCCTGCCGAGCGGAGGATATGATAGGTGAGGAGTGTCGTGGTGGTCTTTCCGTTCGAACCGGTGATGCAGACCATCTTGGCCCTGGTGTAGCGGCCGGCGAGTTCGATCTCGCTGATGACGGGAATGCCTTTCTCGCGGATGGCGGTGACGGCGGGGGCGTCGAGGGGAATGCCGGGACTCTTCACCACCTCATCGGCAGCGAGAAGACGCTCCATGCTGTGGGCTCCTTCCTCAAATTCGATTCCCTCCTCCTCGAGCACGGAACGATAGTGGTCGGAGAGACGGCCGGCGTCGGAAAGGAAGACGTCGAAACCTTTATCTTTGCCGAGGATGGCGGCTCCAACGCCGCTTTCGCCTCCGCCGAGTATGACGAGTGACTTTGACATTGTCTGTTTACCTTTTTTATCGGATTTTGAGTGTGACGAATGTGAGGATGGCCAGGAAGATGCCGATGATCCAGAAGCGGGTGACGATCTTCGCCTCGTGCATCGCCCTGACAGGCTTGTTGAGCAGCACGGCGGCTCCGGGGACAGCCTCACGCTGATAGTGGTGGTGGAGAGGGGTCATCTTGAAGATGCGGCGACCCTCGCCATACTTCTTTTTTGTATATTTGAAATAACTCACCTGCAGCATCACCGAGATATCCTCGATGAAGAAGATCGCGCAGAGGAGGGGAATGAGAAGTTCCTTGTGGATAAGGATGGCGAACACGGCGATGATGCCGCCGATGGTCAGCGAGCCGGTGTCGCCCATGAAGACCTGTGCCGGGAAGGCGTTATACCACAGAAATCCTACCAGTGCGCCGATGAACGCGGCCATGAAGACGACGAGTTCCGACGAACCGGGGATATACATGATGTTGAGGTAAGTGGAGTAGATGACGTTGCCGCCGAGATAGGCCATCACGGCCAGGGCGACGCAGATGATGGCCGAGGTTCCCGCGCACAGGCCGTCGACACCGTCGGTGAGGTTGGCGCCGTTGCTCGTGGCGGCCACTACGAAGATAGTCACTATGATGAACAGGATCCATCCTGCGGTCTGGGCGTAGGGACCCATCCAGGAGGTCAGAGAGGCATAGTCGAAGTTGTTGTTCTTGACGAAGGGGATAGTGGTCTGGGTCGATTTGACGTCGGGCTGCTCGATGTCGATGTCGTCGACGCTTATGACAGCGGTGTCGGGACCGACCATCTCCATCCAGTCTGACTGTCCGGCGGCGACGACCTGACGCTGGGTTATGTCGGGACTGAGGTAACATGTCAGGCCGACGATTAGGCCGAGGCCAACCTGGCCGATGATCTTGAATTTACCTTTCATGCCCTCCTTGTCGTGATGCTTGAATTTGAGGTAGTCGTCGGCAAATCCGAGCACGCCGAGCCAGATGGTCGAGATGAGCATCAGGATCATATATATATTGGTGAGATCGCCCACCAGCAGGCAGGGGATCACCAGCGAGATGATGATGATGATTCCTCCCATGGTGGGGGTGCCTTTCTTGGCGGTCTGGCCTTCGAGTCCGAGTTCGCGGATCACCTCGCCCACCTGCATGAGTTGCAGGCGTTCGATGATCTTCCGGCCTGCCACGAGCGCGATGAAGAGCGAAAGGAGCAGGGCGAGCACCGAGCGGAAGGTGATGTAGGTCATCAGTCGTGCGCCCGGGAAGGAGGTGTCGCTTATGGCGTCAAAGAGAGCGTAGATCATGTCGGTCGGTTATTTCTGTGCTGGAGTTTCGGCGGCGATGACGGCGAGTATTTCCTCGCGGTCGTCGAAATGATGTTTGACACCGTTGATTTCCTGATAGTCTTCGTGGCCTTTGCCGGCGATGAGGATCACCGAGCCCGGGGTTGCCAGAGCGGCTGCCGTGCGGATGGCCTGCCGGCGGTCGGTGATGTGGAGTGTGCGCGCGGCGGCTTCGGCATCGAGACCCGCTTCCATGTCGGCCAGGATCGCTTCGGGATCCTCGGTGCGGGGATTGTCGGAGGTAAGGATCACGCGTTCCGAGCGGGCTGCGGCCTCGCGTGCCATGATGGGACGCTTACCTTTGTCGCGGTCTCCTCCGGCACCTACTACGGTGATGATGGTCCCTTCCTGACCGATCACGTCGCGGATGGCGGCGAGCACATTGACGACGGCATCGGGGGTATGGGCGTAGTCGACAATCGCTGTATATCCTTTGGGGGAGTGGAACGCCTGGAAACGTCCGGCCACGGGGATGAGCGCCGACATCGCGCGGAGCACATCGGGAAGAGGCCAGCCCAGCTGGATGGATGTTCCGAAGACGGCCGTCAGATTGTAGGCGTTGAACCGGCCCGTGAACATTGTTTCGATCTCATGGCCGTTGAGCGAGAGCAGTGTGCCGTCGAGACGCTGCTCTATTATGCGGCCCCTGTAGTCGGCCTCGGCGCGGAGGGAGTAGGTGAGGGGTCGGGCGGCAGTATTCTGGAGCATCACTTTCCCGGCCTTGTCGTCGGCATTGGTGAGAGCGAAGGCCGATGCGGGCAGTGCGTCGAAGAAGGATTTTTTTGCCTTCAGATATGCGTCGACAGTCTTGTGATAGTCGAGATGGTCGCGGGTGAGGTTGGTGAAGACTCCTCCGGCGAAGGTCAGACCGGCAATGCGGTGCTGGTGGGCGGCGTGGGAACTGACCTCCATCGCGGCATAACGGCATCCCGCTTCTACCATCTTGGCAAGCAGGCTGTTGATGGTCAGTGGGTCGGGAGTGGTGTGTTCGGTGGGATATGGGGTGGAATCCACATAGTTGCAGACGGTCGAGAGCAGACCTGCCTTGTAGCCGAGCAGACGCGCCATCTCGTAGATGAGTGTCGCGGTAGTCGTCTTGCCGTTGGTGCCCGTGACTCCGATGAGGTTCAGTCGTCGCGAGGGATTGCCGAACCATTCCGAAGCGAGCTGACCCAATGCGACGGCCGATGATTTGACGGTGACATAGGTCACACCGGCGACGAGTTCTTCGGGAAGCGTCTCGCATACGATGGCTGTGGCACCTCCCTCGACTGCGCGGGGGATGAAACGGTGGCCGTCGACACTGACCCCCGGGACTGCCACGAAAAGCGAGCCGGGACCTGCCTCGCGCGAGTCGGCGGTGACCGATGTCACCGGTTTGTCGGCGCGTCCGTTGATTGACAGAGTGTCGATTGATGCGAGAAGTGTACTGAGCGACTTCATATATTATATATGTGTATCTTTTTTGTGTTTTTTTGTTTTCGGTTGTTTCGGTTTACGGGTTATCGGCTGAGGCGCAGATGGACTTTCGTCCCTTTGGCGGCTATGGTTCCTGCCGACGGTGTCTGGGAAGCCACATAGCCTGTGCCTGAGAATGTCACGTCGAATCCTTTCTCTTCGAGTGCGGCGATCGCTTCGCGGATGTTCAGGTGCCGCACGTCAGGTATGCCTTTACCCGATGGTTTCTGTGCCGGGGCTTTCATGCGCTTCGCGCCGGGGAGTGCAAATTTGCTGCGGGCCGAGACGGCGGGATCGGAGCCCACGTGGGCGAAGAATGTAGGAGCATCGGTCGAGGGTATTTCCGAGCGATACTCGCTCTTGTTGTCGAGCAGACCGCGCGAATAGAGTTTAAGGGCCACGTTACGGAGCACCTGGCCCGAGGTGGTCGCGGCTCCGAAGAAATTTTTGGTGGGATGGCACGTCAGCACCATACAGGAATATCGGGGAGACTCGGCTGGAAAGAAACCGCAGAAAGCGAGACGTTTCTTCGAGGTGTTATACTGCCCGTTTTCGATCATATAGCAGGTGCCGGTCTTTCCGGCTATACGCACGCGGTCATTGCGGAGGAAACGGCCTGTGCCGTGATCGCCCCAGACGACGCTGGTCAGCATCTTGCGCATGGTCTCGGCTGTCTTGGGCGAGCATGCCCGGCCGCTCCCCATATAAGTGACCGGGAGGATGGAGTCGCCATGTTCGGAGATGATTTTCTTGACAAGGCGCGGGCTCACGAATTCGCCGTTGTTGGCAATGGCGTTATAGAGCGCCAGAGTGTAGATCGGGGGGATTTCGGTGGCATAGCCGTAACACTGTCGGGAGAGTGCTATACGGCCTCCGCGGTTTGAAGCCACCGAGTCGATGCGCGGGGGACGTTCACCGGCAATACCCGTATGCATCGGATCTAGAAAACCGGTGCTCTTGATGCGCGAATAGAAGGCCCCGGGATTGTCGTTGTAGCGGCGGGTGATGATGCGCGCCATGCCGATGTTGCTCGACTGTTCGATCACCTCGCCGACACGGAGCGCGGCAGTGTAATGGGAGTCGGTGATGGGTCGGCCTCCGGCATATGCCCATCCGTGACCTGTCTCGAGCACTTCGTCGAGATCAGTGACGATCCCATCCTCAAGCGCTATCATCATCGAGAGAGTCTTGATGACCGATCCCGGCTCATAGCCTGTCACGGCGCGGTTGAGTGCCTCGATATAGCCCGGTCCGTAGGGATTGCGCTCGAGGTTTGAAATAGCCTTGATGTCGCCGGTCTTCACATCCATCAGGATGGCCAGACCCCAGTCGGCCCCGCACGAGTCGAGCACGTTGTTGAGTTCGCTCTCGACTATGTCCTGCATAGCGATGTCGATCGTGGTGACGATGTCACCCCCCGGGATGGCCGGAGTGTCGGTCCAGTCGACGATTTTCTTGGTTAGGTTGACACGCTTCGTGTAGCCCACTTTGCCGTAAAGTATCGAGTCGAGAGCGCACTCGAGTCCCGAGATACCGTGGATCCCGATGAACTTTTCGCTCTCTCCGACGCGACCGATCGAACGGCGCGCCATGTCGCCGTAAGGATTGAAGCGGCGCATGTATTTCTCGAAGTGCAGTCCGGTGCGGTTGCGGGCCTTCTTGAAGAAGGGGAAGGTGCGCATAAGTTCCATGTCGGAGTGTGAGAGACCCTGCTGGATGAGATAGGCACGCGGTCGCTTGTTGAGCGGTTTCTGCAGCGGTGCGAGAAGATATTTCTCCCATTCGGCGGCATTGCGGGTGGGGAAGTTCTCGGCCATGAGAGCCGACAGACTCTTGATGTGGGCCTTGAGAGAGTCGGGGCGGAAACCTTCGGCACGGTAGTCCATGCGGGCCGTATAGAAGTTGAGGTTGGTCGAGAGCACCTGGCCGTCGGAAGCGAGTATCTTGCCGCGCTGGGGGATAATCTCGGTGACGGTGGCCATCTCTTCCGAGAAGCGGGCGTTCCACTTGTCGGCGTCGACGATGCAGTTGTTGCTGAGGCAGTTGACTATACGAACCGACAGATAGAGGATGCCTGCGACAATGATGATGTATCGCAGGAGTATGCTCGTACGGTTGTTGTCCTGGTTCTGTTTTGCCATTCTGTGATAGATCGGTAGGAGAGATTGGGAGATTGGTAGGGGAGAGGTTTATTTCTTTATCCTGAACGGAGGTTGGGGCTGCACGTGGAGATTGAGTCCGAGCGAATCGACGAGGTGTTGCATCGATGTCTCGCGTATACGTCCCATGAAGCGCGAGCGCTCACGGTCTTTCTCGTTGTTGACCACTTCGAGCCGCTTCTCGAGCGCCACGATTTTCTCCATATTGGTCTGACATGTGTACTTGGTGGTGATATATATGAGCACCACAAGTGTGCAGATAACGATCGGGAGCCAGTGGCGGGCGAAAAAATCGCTCGAAATGACGCGCCCCATGAAAAGGCTTCTGATGATGGAGGGACGTCGTGATGATTTCTTTGTCTTGCGTTGAGCCATGGCCGGAAGATGGAGAGGGGGGAGATGAAAGCAGGTCAGAGTTTGACGGCTACACGCAGTTTGGCACTGCGCGACCGGGGATTACGTTCGATTTCTTCTTCGGAGGGTGTGATCGGTTTCGACCCGAGAGGGCGGAGCGGCGCCTCGCTGCGGCCGAAGAAGTCTTTTTCGACGCGGCCTTCGAAATTGCCGGTCTTGAAGAAATTCTTAACCAGACGGTCCTCGAGGCTATGATAGGTGATGACGGCCAGACGGCCTCCGGGACGGAGCACCTTGAGCGCGCCTACGAGCATTGCCTTGAGCGCGCCCATCTCGTCGTTCACTTCGATGCGGAGCGCCTGAAACAACTGGGCGAGTTCTTTCTTCTCCTTACGCGGGTCGATGAAGGGGCGGCAGATCTCGAGAAGTTCGGATGTGCGGTTGAAGCCGCAACCCTCTTCACGAGCCTTGACGATGGCATTGGCAATCCGGTCGGCTTTACCGAATTCGCCATAAAGACGGAAAATCGTAGCCAGTGCCGGTGCATCGAGTTCGCGCAGCAGCGCCGAGGCGGTGCGCCGGGCCGAGCGGTTCATGCGCATGTCGAGAGGTCCGTCGGCACGGAATGAAAATCCGCGCTCCGCGTCGTCGAAATGGTGGAACGATACGCCCAGATCGGCAAGCACACCGTCGACCTCGCTGACACCGTAGAAACGCAGGAAGTTGACGATGTATCGGAAGTTTCTTAGAATAATAGTTAAACGCTCGTCCTCCTGCGCACTGCTTATCGAATCAGAATCCTGATCGAAGTCATAAAGATGGCCTCATTCTTCAG
>CAMWGM010000032.1 GCA_947173755.1 uncultured Muribaculaceae bacterium | reverse complement strand
TGATATCGAAATTGTCTATCAGGACTTCCGGCAGTATCGCCCGTAATATCTTATGAGTTTCCATACACAAAGGTACGAATTTATTCATGAACTGGAACAGTCCCTATCCACAGGGATCTTCCGCTGATCCAACAAAATCTAATGAAATCAAAATGCAAAAAAATCATCACTGAAAACTCAGTGATGATCTCTGATAGTAGCGGGAGCAGGACTCGAACCTGCGACCTTTGGGTTATGAGCCCAACGAGCTACCACTGCTCCATCCCGCGGTTTGTTTTTGATGGTGCAAAGGTAGTGACTTTTGAAAAAACAGCCAAAAATATCCTGTTAAATTGAGTTAAATACAATCAACATTCAAGATTTTACGGAAAAAGCAGTGCCGGTCTTATCTTTTTGCGGGAAATATAAAACATTCGGGGATGTTTTTACCTTATTATATATATGTAAGTTCATCGCAATTATGTATCCTCATATATCCCGATATCCTTCGTCAGAGGAAGGACGAGAATCACGCTGCACAATGCACGGTCACGAGCCGCTCGCAGAAATATGCAGATTTTTCACCGATTATGCGTCGGTGATGTTAGGGTGTGGAGCAACCTGTCAGCGCATCGAGAAAAACCTGCGCCGTATGGCGTCAGTAGACAATCTTGTGGTCGACATGTTTATTCTCCCCGCACATGTCAGGGTGACAGTGGGTCAGCGCGATTGTCTGACATGTGCCGAACTGACACTTCCGGTCAGAAAAATGGCTATCAACTACAACTATAACACGTTGTTGAGCAAACTCTCGTGGAAAGTAGCCGAGCGGCGCGTGTCACTCAAGCATGCCCCCGCGATGATGGAGCGTATGCTCGAAGAACCTCCGTTCAACAAATGGTATGTAATGGGGGCGGTGGTGATTGCCAATGCTTCATTCTGCCGTCTTTTCGGAGGCGACGGCGTAGCGATGCTTTTCGTTGCCATCGCCACACTGGCGGGATACGCGTTGAAAAAT
The DNA here is from genome assembly GCA_947173755.1 of uncultured Muribaculaceae bacterium. GTDB lineage: Bacteria > Bacteroidota > Bacteroidia > Bacteroidales > Muribaculaceae > Duncaniella. The sequence goes on along the minus strand of CAMWGM010000032.1, from coordinate 10,296 downwards.
TTGATGCTTGCCCATCACGCCGATCCAAAGATAATGTTTATCTGCTGTTCGTTTGTCGCGGCAATGATAGGAGCATCGGCCTACTATATCGCTCCGACCCATACCCCCGAACTGGCCCTCGGGACGAGTGTGCTCTTCCTTATCCCCGGCATTCCTTACATCAATTCTGTGAGCGACATGCTGGCCGGACACTATCTATGCGCTTTCTCGCGACTGATGAATGCTCTGATACTCACCGCATGTCTGGCGCTCGGACTCACAGCCGCCTTCCTGATTATGGACATTAAAATTTTCTGACCATGCCGACGCTCGAGATAATCTTCAATATCATTCAGGATGGATTTTTCGCCGCACTTGCGGCAATAGGTTTCGCCGCCATCAGCAATCCACCGAAAATCGCATTGAAATGGTGTGGTTTCATCGCTGCCGCCGGTCATATCTCAAGATACTGCCTCGTCAACTACGCAGGCGTAGGACTGGTGGCCGCAAGCATGGTAGGCGCGGTCATGGTAGGGATTCTGGCGATACTCATTGCCAAACGCGTTAAATGTCCACCGGAGACATTCTCGTTTCCGGCACTTCTCCCAATGATCCCGGGAATGTATGCCTACCGCACCGTCCAGGGTTTTGTGCTGGCCCTTACGGCGCAGACCGAGCAGGAGTTTCAACACTACTTCTATCTGAGCGAGTCGAACTGTCTGACATGTATATTCGTGATACTCTGCATGGTGATAGGCCAGATGATCCCGATCATAGTTTTCAAACGGGTTGCCTACTCGGTGACGCGCCCCTGAAACCCTTAAACCGCATTTGAAATTTTTGATTTTTACCGATAAAAGTGTTAACTTTGCCGGAAATATCAAACAAACTTCATCGCTCTATGACCGACCAGCGCTATAATCTCCGCGGAGTTTCAGCCTCGAAAGAAGATGTGCACAATGCAATCAAGAATGTCGACAAAGGCATATTCCCGAAAGCGTTCTGTAAGATAATCCCGGACATTCTGGGAGGTGACCCGGAAATGTGCAACATAATGCATGCCGACGGAGCAGGCACCAAATCGTCGCTCGCATACGCCTACTGGCGCGAAACCGGCGATCTTTCTGTCTGGAAAGGAATCGCCCAGGATGCGTTGGTCATGAATATCGACGACCTTCTCTGTGTAGGTGCCGTCGACAATATTCTCGTCTCGTCGACCATCGGCCGCAATAAGCATCTCATCCCCGGTGAAGTAATCTCGGCCATCATCAACGGTACGGAGGAACTGCTCGAGCGTCTTCGCGAAATGGGTGTAGGAATCTATTCCACAGGTGGAGAAACCGCCGATGTCGGTGATCTCGTGAGGACCATCATAGTAGATTCGACTGTCACATGCCGCATGGCGAGAAAAGATGTCATCAACAATGCCAATATCAAGGCCGGCGACGTCATCGTCGGTCTCGCGTCGTTCGGACAGGCCACTTACGAGGATACTTACAACGGAGGTATGGGCAGTAACGGACTTACTTCGGCACGACACGACGTATTCGCCAAGTACGTCGCTGAAAAATATCCGGAGACCTATGACGCGGCTGTTCCGGAAGAACTGGTATATTCCGGCTCGTGTCGTCTCACCGATCCGGTAGAGGGTACTCCCCTCACCGCCGGACAACTCGTTTTGTCGCCGACACGCACCTATGCTCCTGTCGTTAAGCGTCTGCTCACGGAAATGCGTCCCGCCATCGACGGTATGATACATTGCACCGGCGGAGCACAGACAAAGGTGATGCATTTTGTTGATGGTAAGCATGTCATCAAGGACAATATGTTCCCTGTTCCACCACTCTTCGAACTCATCCGTCGCGAAAGCGGAACACCCTGGGAAGAAATGTACAAGGTATTCAATATGGGTCACCGACTCGAAGTCTATGTGGCACCCGAGCATGCCGGACAGGTGATGGAGATCGCCGGAAGTTTCGGCATAGATTCGCGCATCGTAGGCCGAGTTGAAGATGCTCCCTCCAACCGGCTCACCATCATCAACGCCGAAGGAACGTTCGAATACTGATCTGTCCATCTTCATAATCATCACCATCTGCAGACGATGCGCACTCTTGCCTACTCATCAATTCTTTCGCTCATTCTGATCGCCATCGCCTGTGGCAGAAATTCGTCAGGCTCCGGCTCAGGAACAGACTCTGACTCTGTCTCTCATGCATGGCCCGATACGCTAAAAGTGGTAACACTCTACAGTCCTGCAAGTTACTTTTCCTATCGCGGTCAGGAGATGGGATACGACTATGAACTCGTGGCCACAATGGCAGCCGAGAAAAATCTTGTACTTGATATAGAGGTGGCTCCCTCGCTCAACCGTGCCGTCGAAATGCTCGATTCGGGACTTGTTGATCTGATAGCCTACGAAGTTCCCGTAACGGCAGAATATAAGGAAAAAGTCGTGGCATGCGGACCCGAAAACATCACGACGCAGGTGCTTGTGCAACCACGACGGGGTGAGGAAGAAGTGATCACCGATGTGACACAATTGGTCGGTAAAGATGTCTATGTCGAGGCCGACTCGAAATATGAAGCACGCATACGAAATCTGGACGAAGAGATAGGCGGAGGAATCCGAATCCATCCCGTCAACCGCGACACTCTCATCACCGAGGACCTAATTGCCATGGTCAGCGACGGATCGATCCCCCTTACAGTGGTCGACAGCGACATAGCACGCATCAACAAGACATACTATAATGATCTGGACATCACTCTGCCGCTGAGTTTCGAACAGAGATCGGCATGGGCAGTAGCACCAGAAAAGGCGTGGCTCGGCGATTCGATCGACGCATGGCTCAACCAGGACAAACCCCGCTCGGAACAGGCACAACTGCTGAAACGGTATTTCGAACTCAGCAAGTCGGATCCTTCAAACCGTCTCACTGCATTTAACGGCGCCGGAGTGTCGCCTTACGATCATCTGTTCAAGAAATATGCCGAACAATATGACTGGGACTGGAAGTTATTGGCTTCGCAGGCGTTTGTAGAGAGCCGGTTCGACTCGACAGCAGTGTCATGGGCAGGTGCCCGCGGGATGATGCAGATCATGCCGCGCACAGCCAAGGGCTATGGCCAGACTCCGGCAAGTGTTACCAAGAACGATGTGGCCATCGAGACGGCGCTTAAGATTCTTGCCGATCTTGACAAAAGTCTTGCCACGAGAGTTCCCGACGAGAAGGAGCGCAAGAAATTTGTAATAGCGGCCTATAATTCGGGACTCGCGCATGTGCTCGACGCTATAGCGCTCGCCAACAAATACGGGCTTAACCCTCAGAAATGGGACGGCAATGTGGCGAAGGCGATACTCTGGAAATCAAATCCACGCTACTTCAAAGATCCGGTGGTGAAATTCGGATATTCACGCGGACGTGAGACTTATGACTACGTCAACCGCGTCTATGCCTACTACGCCAGAGCTCGAGCAAAAGCATGATATTCAGTTTCAACAAAAATCCCCCTCTAACCCTCCTTCATGAAACGCAGGTATTTCTCCGTAGCAATTGCACTTACACTTTCCGCCGGTCTTCTCACCACATCGTGCATCGGATCCTTTGGACTGACGCGCAAAGTGCTCTCCTGGAACAAGCAGGTAGGTAATAAAATCGTAAATGAACTTGTGTTCATCGGCTTCCTTATTGTGCCTGTCTATCTGGTCGGTGTCACAGCCGACCTGCTTATCCTCAACTCTATCGAGTTCTGGAGCGGAAAAAATCCTGTCAACGACGTCTCTTCGACGATTCTCAAAGGTTCCGACGGCACCGAATACCTTGTGAAATGTTCGCCCAAGGGCTATGAGATCATTTCGCAGGCCGACGGATCAGTGCTATGCCTCAATTATGACGAGGAGTCGCAGACATGGTCGACCCCTCTCTCAGACGGCAGCGACTACAAACTCATCACCTATCTGCCGGAAAGTGACTTTGTGCGCCTCCCTGACGGAGCGGGAGGCTACGTAGAGATGAGTCTCTCGGATACGGAACTCGTTGCCGCGTATCAGGCCCGGGTACTTCATGAGGCTACCCTCCTGGCTTCACGATGAAAAAGCCCCGCTTCACATTACCTGCTATCCCCGCATGGCAACCCACCGTTGCGGTTATCATCACGATACTCTATCTCACCCTGATGCCTCAGCCACTGGAAATGGACACCGATCTTTTTCCGGCTGCTGACAAGGTGATCCATTTCATAATGTTCGGGGGACTGACCGGCACCATCATATTCGACAGATGGAGGTCGAAAGGAGTGACAGGATGGAGATTTGCATTGAGAGCGGCCATCATATCCATTCTGCTTGGAATAACCGTGGAATGGCTACAGGACACCATGAATTTGGGCCGCGCCGGAAGAGACCCATATGATATTCTTGCCAACACGCTGGGAGCGTTGACCGCGCTTCCGATCTGCCGTTATCTCGGATGGATAGAGGGGAAACGATAAATTGAAGCAGGCTTTCTCATCACACTCAAAGTAAGGATGCTCTGAACCGCGGTGGCCACGAATTTGTTTTCAAATGTAAGGAAATAAAATATCAAACATTTGAAAGAACCTATGGAAAAATCTGTTGAAACCACTCTGCTCGACCGCAGAAGTATCCGTCGATATGAGCGCGAACCTATTTCGGAAGAAGATCTCCACTTCATCCGCGAGGCGATCCGTAACACCCCTACCAGTTATAACGGACAGCAATTCTCTGTAATTGAAGTGTCTGACCAGGACATTAAACTGAAACTTGAAGAGATCGTCGGACAGAAACAAATGAAGACCTCGGCACGGGTTTTCATTTTTCTCGCCGACTACAACAAGATCGCAGTCGCTGCCAAGGCGAAAAATCTCGAAAATCCGGGATTCGAGAATACCATGGACGGCCTGATCGTTGGTGTTGTCGATGCATCGCTCGCAATGATGAGCGCAATAGTTGCGGCAAATTCACGCGGACTCGGTACTTGTCCGATCGGTTACGCCCGAACTGCCGATCCCGCAGCCATATCGAGACTGCTCAACCTGCCGCAGGGTGTTTTCGTGGTGTGCGCTCTGGCAGTCGGAGTGCCTCGCGAAATTCCCGATCTGAAGCCGAAGCAGTCGGAAGATCTCCTGATTTTCCCCGACAGTTACGGCACTGAGGATATGGCCGGAAAACTTCTTGACTACGACCGCGAGTTTACGGAATATCACGCCACTCGTGCGGGAAACACCTCCGATAAAGACTGGATCGGGGAAATTCTGGGATATTATAAAGAAGGAATGTCTTATAAGATGCTCGACGCCGTGCGCGCTCAAGGCTACGGCGTGGTGAAATGACCCTGTTCCCGTTCCTCAGCCTTTTGCCTTTGTCGGCACTCGTTTTATGAGACGGTCGAAACCGTTTCCATAGACACTGACAGTATTAGTGGCCGTGATGTATGCCTCCGGATCGACATCCTTTACAATCTCATACATCATGGCCATATCAGGTCTTCGACACCAGACCATCATCATCGTTCGCGACGTTCCGGTCCAGTAGCCCTTCGCCTCCCAGATTGTCGCGCCGCGTCCGGTCTCGTGAGTTATCCTGTAGGCTATTTCCTCCCAACGGTCAGACAGGATGAAAAACTGAACTGTCTGAATGCCCTGCTGAAGGAAACGGTCGGTTATGACAGAGTAGACGAAGATGGTCATCCAGCCGAAAATGATAGTCTGCGCGCGCGACTGTACTCTCATCTCGATGTCGCCGTCGAACGGCAGGAAGAACGAAAGCGCAACAACGGTCATATCAAATACCATCATGACGCGCCCGACAGAAGTGTCGCTCAGTTTGGTCATGATGGCGGCAATAATATCAGTTCCTCCGGTCGTGCCATGATGCGAGTAGTAGGTCCCGATGCCAAGTCCCATGAGCACTCCTCCCATAAGCAGCGAGACCAGCGTGTCGGAGACAAACGGAGGATGAGACGTGAAATAACCCTCCATCGCACCGATAACCATGGATAAGACCGTGAATCCGAAGATCGTTTTAATGGCGAAATCTCTGCCGAGAAATCTGAAACCGATGGCCAGCAGAAGAATATTTACTCCAAAAATCGTCACTGCCACCGGGATAGTCTCGGAAGAGGCATAATAGACGAGTGTGGCAAGACCGGCCATACCTCCTACAACTATTCCGTGGGGAAGAATAAACACCGTAAATCCTACCGAGTAGATACAGATGCCCAGTATGATGAAGAGGTAATCGAGCAGCGGAGAACGCTTTCTTTTTTGCATGGCGCAGAATTGGATGATATGATCTGGAATGGATGTGCAAAGTTAATCAGAGTTAACTCAACGGACAAATTTTTTTAACACATAAATCATCACTCTTTAACACATCCGGGCTGAACCCGTCTTGCCCCCCGGATGTTTTATAGACAAAAGAACAAAACGTCAACCTCTCAATTTCAAAAAGATTATGAATTACACTCTTCCTGAACTCCCCTACGCCACCGATGCCCTTGCCCCTGCCATCTCACGCGAGACAATCGACTATCACTATGGCAAGCATGAGAGGACTTACATCGACAATCTCAACCGCCTCATCAAAGGCACTGAATATGAAGATATGGATCTCGAGGAGATCATAAAGACGTCGGATGGCGCCCTCTTCAACAATGCCTCGCAGGCGTGGAATCATATATTCTATTTCTTTACTTTTTCGCCCGAAGGCGAACGCGAGCCTAAAGGAAAACTCCGTAAGGCTATCGACGAACAGTTCGGTTCGTTCGACAAGTTCAAGGCTGATTTCGAAAGTGCCGGAACTACGCTCTTCGGATCGGGCTGGGTATGGCTCTCGACCGATGAAGATGGGAAACTCTTCATCACGCAAGGACCCAACGCCGGAAATCCTCTGACAGAAGGACTCACTCCTCTTCTGGTGTTCGACGTCTGGGAACACGCCTACTATCTTGACTACCGCAACCGTCGCGCCGACGCACTGCGCCAGTGGTGGGACATTGTAGACTGGCAGATAGTAGAGAGCCGCTACAACTTCTGATTTACCTAAGCACTAATAAGCATAATGTGATGAATGGAGAGAGAGGCAGTCGTGAGACCCCCTCTCTTTTTTAAAACGAAAACTCTCAAGATACTCAATATATAAAACTCTCAAAAACTCAAAATATGAAACGTAAAACCATTCTTCTTTTTTCAGCACTTATGACCATGCTCGCCGCTCCTGCAGCATTGGCTCAACTTCCTATGTTCTATACCACACCCGGCATCGTGACAGAGGCATCGCAGTCGGATTCGCAACTGCCTTCGTCTGCAACTAGATTTATTGACAAACATTTCCGTGGCATAGACATTGACAAATGTGAAAGATATTTTGCGAAGGACAGATTTGAGGTTGAACTCAATAACGGTATCGATATCGAATTTGACTCAAACGGCACCGTCACCGAAATCGATGCACCCTCAGGAGCAACCCTCGCACCTGCACTGATCAAGGATCTCGTACCGGTAAAAACTTTCCGTCATCTTGCACAAAACAATATGCTCTCGCAAGTGGAAAGCATTTCCTACCGTCACGGAAAATTCTATGAGGTCGAACTCGATGCTCCTGCCGCCGATGTTGTCATCTTCGATCTCAAAGGCAATTTCGTGAAATTTGAAGACTGATATACTCTCTCGCCATGCGCGGTGAGTAGAGATAAACAAGGTAAAATGTAATTTTTTTCGTGATTCGGAAAAAATTATTTAAATTTGTCTTGCTCAAAACTCACTGCCATGGAAATCCCTCAGATCATAACCCATTTCACCGACGACGATCTCTATAAATTCACTATGTGCTGTGCCGTGATCGACAACTATCCGCGCGCACAAGTGAAATATCGTTTCACTGACCGTGACAATCGTATCTATCCCTCCGGATTTTCCGACGAGGTCAGCAGACAACTCAGATTGCTTGAGAATGTGACGATCACTGACGAAGAGATCTGTTTCATGAAACGCCGGTGTTCCTATCTGCCCTTCTGGTTCTACGACTTCCTGAAGGGCTTTCGTTATGACAGCAGCAAAGTAAAAGTGACTCAGGATCCTGAGGGACATCTTTCGGTCGAGATCGAAGGTGGATGGTATGAGACTATCCTTTTCGAGGTCAAGATACTCGCCATCATTTCGGAACTCTATTACATCATGACCGGCGAGACCGAAACTATGGATTTAGCCGACTATGCCGTGCGTTCTTCCGAAAAAGCACGCCGACTTATCGAGGCCGGATGTAAATTCAGCGATTTCGGCACACGTCGCAGAGCATCCTTCGCCGCTCAGGAGACAGTGGTGAAGGCTATGAAAGAGACTGACGGGTCATGCAAAGGTCCGGGCAAATTCGTAGGTACTTCCAACGTCTGGCTCGCCATGAAATATGATCTCCTCCCGATCGGCACAATGGCACACGAACTCATCTGTGCGATCGCGGGAATGTATGGACCCCAGATGGCCAATTATCTTGCCATGCAGGCATGGACGAATACTTTCAACGGAGCGTTGGGAACTTTTCTCTATGACACCTACGGCTGGCGCATTTTCAGCCTCAACTTTTCAGAAGCGTTCGCCAACATGTTCAAGGGTCTACGCGTCGATTCGGGCGACAATCTCGATCAACTCAACAAGATCGTGGAGAAATACCGGTCGCTCGGCATCAACCCCCTCACCCGGCAAGTGGTGTTCAGCAACGCCTTGAATGTTGACTCAGCCATCGAACTGCAGAAAGTTGCCGAGAAGGTCTGTCAGCCATCGTTCGGCATCGGGACTCACTTCACAAACGACTTCCCCGGACTGCGTCACCTGAACATTGTCATAAAACTCGTAGCAGTCAAGATCACCGAATCATGGACGTTCTGGAACGACACCTGCAAACTATCGGAGGATGCCGGCAAGCACTCAGGCGATCCGGCGGTTGCCACACGCTTCCTTCAGGCCCTCCACCTCGAATAACTTCTAATGAGCCGAATGCGAAGCACATGTTTGGCTTTCTGAAAATATTGTCGTAACTTTGCGAAGACAAAATCATATTCTTACTGAAATGCTTAAAAATATTCTATCGATAGCCGGTCGTCCCGGACTCTTCCGCCTCGTGAACCGTGGCAAAAACATGCTCATAGTTGAATCGATCGTCAACGGAAAGCGTACACCCGCCTACGCTCACGACAAAGTGATTTCGCTCGGCGACATCTCGATCTATACCGAGGAGGAAGACACTCCCCTTTCCACTGTTCTCGAGGCAGTCAAGACAAAACAGGCCGGAGAGCCTGTCGACATAAAGGGTCTCGGTGGCGACGCTCAGATCCGTGAATATTTCGGCGAAGTCCTCCCCACCTTCGACCGTGAGCGCGTATATACAACCGACATCAAAAAACTTCTCTCCTGGTATAATCTGCTCATCGCTGCCGGAATCACTGATTTCGCAGAAACCGAAGCCGAAGAGAAGGAAGAAAACGAAACGCCTGCTGCCGAGTGATCGGATCGCCGACGAATAAACGGCGGTTCACCCCGGCCGATCCTGTCGGATCGCTCGTAGATGCCGACTATAACCTGCTGAGTTTTCTCAGCAGGTTTTCGCTGCCTCTCGGTTTTTCCGACAAGACCATCAAGGAACTTTGTGATGAATCGGGGATAAGCACCGACATATTTCTGCTTGTTGTAAATTTCGCCTTGACCGGAGAAATAGATCCGGAGAAACTGGAACGGTCGTCAGCAAGTGATATCGCCACTTTTCTCCTTAATTCCCATCATTACTATCTCAACTACAAATTCCCGCACATAAGGGCCAATCTGATTGAAGCCTTTGATCCGGCTCACGCCGATATCAACCCTATACTTCTCAGTTATTTTGACCGTTACATATCCAAGGTAGAGAACCATTTCCGATATGAGGAGGAAGTTGTGTTCCCTTACGTCGGACAGATAAGTGAGGGAAAAAGTCCTCAGGATTACAGTATCGACCACTTCACCCGACGTCATGACCATGAAGTCGAAGACTCGCTTGACGAGATGAAAAACATCATCATGCGTTACTATAACACCTCCATTCCTTATAGAATGTATGATGTGCTGGTCGATATTTTCAACTGTGAGGAAGATCTCGCGCTCCATTCGCGCATAGAGGATGAAATGCTCGTCCCCCGGATAAAACTTCTCGAAAAAAACCTCCATAAGAACAGTTCTGATGAGGCGGTCAAGAAATGAAGCGCAGATATGGGTTGTCACAGACTGGCCTATCGTTGCCGCCGGCATAACGGCAGTGCTTGAATC
>CAMWGM010000031.1 GCA_947173755.1 uncultured Muribaculaceae bacterium | reverse complement strand
CAAATGATGTGGTCATCACCATCGACAAGGGTTCGGTCTATCCTTCCGCTCAGCAGGCAACCGAGGCTTCCCAGCAACAGCAAAAATAAAAGAGCGCGAAACCCCGAGGGATCCTCACGCTTTTTCTCCTTCCCTTACGCAAGCCTGTTCCAAACTATAGAAACCGGTAGATGCGCGAACGACTAAAGAAAATACTGTCACGTCTTGCTGCGGCAATAAAGTCGCAGCAGGGACGTGACTTTATGTTATATCTGCTATTCTGTTTCGTGGCATTCATTTTCTGGGTTTTCCTCACGCTTGACAACGAGGTGCAACGTGATTTCGATATTCCGTATGAACTTACCGATGTGCCGGACAGTGTGATGGTGATCGTTAACCCTCCCTCAGCGATCAGCGTAAGCGTTAAAGGCAAGGATTCCCAACTCCTGCGGTATAAGTGGGGAGGATTGTCGCCGCTGAAAAGCAAATGGACCGACCTTGCTCACGACGATGTGTTTTTTGTCACGCGCGAGCGTCTCGAGACCAGGGTTCGTGAATATTTCGGTCAGGCCGTGACGGTTTTATCGGTCCGTCCCGACTCGATCAAACTCCCTTACACGACGTCGCCCGGAGTGAAGGTGAAACTCGATGTGGTTGCTGACCTTGAGCCTGCTTTGCAATATATTATCTCCGGTCCGGTCACAGTCTCGACCGACTCGGTGAAACTCTATTCCATAGGTGACCTTCCGCATTCACTACGTCAGGTCTCGACGGAGACACTCGTAAGAACGGAACTGACTGACACAAGCACGTTCGAGGTCAAGATACGCCCGATAGTCGGAGTTCGCATCGTGCCCGACCGAGTCAAAGTGACAGTTCCTGTGGAACCTCTTATCGCGCGAAAGCGTAAAATCAATCTGACAGCATTGAATGTTCCCCATGGAGAGCATCTCGTGATGTTTCCCTCATGGATTGAGATCTCTTATCTCGTGGCCATGAGCCAGTATAATTCGGAGAGCCCCGTGAAGGCAACGGTGGATTACAATGACGTACGTCTGCCCGGCAACAAAATCCCCGTGTCCATCACCGGCGTTCCTTCGATCTATCATAATCTATCTTTTACACCTGACAGCGTTGAATATATAATAGAATCGGTCGACTGATCACTGTCAACTAATCTCATACAGATATGAGCAAGAAACTGATTGCAATAACCGGTGGAATCGGGAGCGGAAAAAGTGTGGTGAGTTCGATACTCAGATCACTTGGTTACGAAGTATACGATTGTGATTCACGGGCAAAAATAATTGTCGATAGTGACGACGAGATTAAGGCTAAACTCGTCAGTGAAATTGCGCCTGACTGCGTGGACAGTGAAGGAAATGTCCGGCGCGACAGAGTGGCAGAAATTGTTTTTGCCAATCCTGATGCTCTCAACCGTCTCAATCTTCTGACCCATGCGGCTGTTCGCGATGATATAAGACGCCAAGCCGCTATATCGGAAAACAATCCTCTTTTCGTCGAGACGGCTATACTTTACCAGAGCGAACTTGACCTGATGGTCGATGAAGTCTGGGTTGTCAAGGCTCCGGAGGAGTTGAGGATCGGTAGGGTGATGGAGCGCAACGGACTTGAGCGTGAGCAGGTGATTGCGCGGATTGAGTCGCAGGACGGTTATAAACCTCAAAGGCGTCATGCCGTGGTCAGGGAACTGGTGAACGACGAGATCCTTCCGCTTTTGCCTCAGGTGGAAGAACTTTTGAAAAACCTGGCTCCTGTGGAATAAATGTAGAAAACCGTAAAATTCAGGTCTCTTCCCGTAGTCAAGAGATAGAGAACGGCAGAAAATGTCAGCGACGACGTTTACGACGGCGTCGCTTTCTTCTTCTTGGAGAAGCGGAGTCAGAATTATTATCTGCAGGAGGATTCATAACCGGGCCGGCTTCTTCTTTAGGAAGTGTTATCTCCGTTGCTTTTACCGGTGAAGATGTTTCATCGGGTATACATGGATTTGTTAAGACATTGATGCTGGCAGTTGATGATTGACGGCGACGTGATGCGGCTGCACGAGCCTTCGATGAGCGTAAAATGGCCTTTGAAAGTTCGGCACCGATTTCCTGTTCAGCGACATTGGAGAACCCGGCTTTACCAATTTCGAGACGTCCCTCGATGATTCCGGAAACTTTATTGATGAGAGAGCACTTTTCGGAGGGATCCAATTCCAGTTTGGCTATCTTAAGAAATATGCGTGCAGCCGCTTGTGCCGAGATAATTAAGGCGGTTTTCGTGTTTTTTGTTTTCATAAACGTGTAGCAAATTTTTTCGGCAAAATTAGCGACACAGATTACAAAAAGGGTGCGATAATGATCTTTTCAGAGTGAAAAAAAGATTTGAGGCTAACCAGCCTTATGCTTAACAATAAAAAAATCCGCCAAGAGGCGGATTGAAAGATATGGTCAAGATTTTCTGAGTAACCTGAGCGCCAGAAGAAGAGCCCTGGTAGTTGCTGAATCGATGACTCTTTTTCGGGTTCCTGTGAAATAATCGGTTTCGGAGACAACCTTCACATTTCCTTCCTGACATAATGCTGCCGCGATGCATACCATTCCGACCGGTTTTTCCGGAGTTCCTCCACCCGGACCAGCTATCCCGGAGGTAGCCATCGAAAGCGTGGCGCCGGTTGCCTGAAGCGCCCCTTTCGCCATCTGCTCAACGACGGGAATACTGACAGCCCCGTGGGTTTCGAGATCGGAGGCGCGCACTTTGAGAAGCCTCATTTTCACATCGTTAGAATAGGAAACGATGCCTCCCGCCACAATATCACTCGCTCCCGGAATCAGCGTGAGGGTATGAGCGATATTTCCACCGGTACAACTTTCTGCCGTAGCCAACGTCATTGATGTTTTCCTGCATTCTTCAAGAAGAATTTCTGCCGGTGTCAGATCCTGAGTTGCAAGCACTGCAGAACCGATTAATGAAACTAATTCGTTTTTGGCGCGTTCGACTTCACTCTCAATAAACTGCCTGTCGGTATGAGTTCCGTCGATTCTCAATCTGATGAGCCGAGGCTGGGGGAGATAGGCAAGATGAAGATGAGGCGGAAGTTTTTCTTCCCAATCGGCGAGATGCTCTGCAAGAGCGCTTTCGGTGAAATCGCCAACCATGAGTGTAGCGTGTGCGTAATGATCAGGCGAAGGGAATTTTTCGCGGAGCAGATTGACAACTTCCGGCAGTGCTGTAAGGGTTTCGAAAGGAACTCCCGGCATGGCTACGAGTACCTTTGCTTCGGGCGTTTCAAACCACATCACCGGTGCTGTTCCAACGGTGTTCTGAATAACACTGCAGGAGGTTGGCACCATCGCCTGGGCTCTCGTCAGGTCGTTGAGTTTCATTTTACGGCGACTGACAAGATTTTCAATATTCTTCAGAACGGACTTATCCTCGACGAGGGTGCCACCGAATTTGCGGCAAAGTGTGAGTTTCGTTATGTCGTCCTTGGTCGGACCGAGTCCTCCGGTTGATATGATGACGTCGGAATTGCGGAAACCGCGATCGATCGCCCGAAGGATCGCTTCGGCATCATCGGCCACGACCTGAACGTCGTTGACGCGCCAGCCGTATTTTCCGACAGACTTGGCTATGGCAGAGGTATTTGTATCGATTACCTGACCGAGAAGTATCTCGTCACCTATAACTATTACAGAGATATTCATAAGTTTCAAACGTTTACGCGTGCATAAGGAGCCTCATCGTAGCAGCAGAAATCACCATCGAGAAATTTGTAATAGCCTGCGATGGCTACCATCGCTGCATTGTCGGTAGTGAACAGGCGAGGAGGGATGAAGGCCTTGAGGTGACGGTCACGACAGAACTTTTCGATAGCGGCACGGACACCGGAATTAGCCGAAACACCTCCCCCTATGGCGACTGTCTTTACTCCGGTCTGTGCGACCGCTTTGCCGAGTTTATCAATCAGGATATCGATAATGGTCTTCTGGAGAGATGCTGCCAAATCGGCCTTATTTTCTTCAATGAAGTCGGGAAATTCTTTCAGCCGATCGCGGAGAGTGTAGAGAAAAGAGGTCTTGAGACCGCTGAAACTGTAGTCGAGGCCCGGAATGTGAGGCTTGGCAAAACGGAAGGCATCGGGGTTGCCTTCGGCCGCAAGTCGATCGATGTGGGGACCGCCGGGATAGGGGAGACCCATAACTTTGGCACACTTGTCGAAAGCCTCTCCGGCAGCATCGTCGATGGTCTGACCTAGAATCTCCATGTCGTTATAATCCTTGACGAGAATAATCTGGGAATTCCCTCCCGAGATGAGAAGGCAGATAAACGGGTATTCCGGCACGACATCGTCGACATCCCGCCGGATGAAATGGGAGAGCACATGGCCGTGCAGATGGTTGACGTCAACAATGGGGATGCGCAGTCCGAGAGACATTCCTTTGGCGAAGGATGTCCCGACGAGCAGAGAACCAAGCAGACCGGGCCCTCTTGTGAAGGCTATGGCGGAAAGATCTTTCATGGATACACCCGCACGTTTGAGAGCGGTGTCGACCACAGGGAGAATGTTTTGCTGATGAGCACGCGAAGCCAGTTCAGGCACGACGCCACCGTATTCAGCATGCACATCCTGCGAGGCGATGACGTTGCTTAGCAGTACACCGTCGGCGATGACGGCAGCCGAAGTGTCGTCGCAGGAGGATTCGATGCCGAGAATAATGGTTTTATCCACTTTGGTTCAGATGAAAATTCGGTAAAAGTGACCCGCCTCACTAAGAGCAAGGCGGGTCGTGAAACTATTTAAGTCAGAGGAAAATGACTTGATTATTTACGTTTGGTGCGCTTGCCATAGCCGTATTTTGCTGCGCTTCCGAGTTCCTCTTCGATGCGGAGGAGCTGGTTGTACTTGGCCATACGGTCGGAGCGGCTTGCCGAACCGGTCTTGATCTGACCTGCGTTGGTAGCAACGGCGATATCGGCGATAGTAGCATCCTCGGTTTCACCCGAACGGTGAGAGATGACAGCGGTGTAGTTGTTGCGCTGAGCGAGTTCAACCGCACGGAGTGTCTCGGTGAGCGAACCGATCTGGTTAACCTTGACGAGGATAGAGTTTGCGCAACCTTCCTCGATGCCGCGCTCGAGATATTTGACGTTGGTGACGAAGAGGTCGTCGCCGACGAGCTGGCAGCGGTCGCCGATAAGATCGGTAAGGATCTTCCAGCCTTCCCAGTCACCTTCAGCCATACCGTCCTCGATGGAGTCGATGGGATAAGCATTGACGAGTTCCTGGAGATACTTGGCCTGCTCTTCGGATGTATATTTGGGAGCGTCGGGACCCTGCTTCCAGGTGTAGTCATAACGACCATCCTTGTAGAATTCGGAAGAAGCGCAGTCGAGACCGATGGTGACGTCCTTACCGGGAACATAGCCGGCGTTCTCGATAGCTTTGATGATGACGTTGAGGGCATCTTCCGTGCCGTCGAGAGCGGGAGCGAAACCGCCTTCGTCACCGACAGCGGTAGAAAGACCGCGGTCGTGGAGAACTTTCTTCAGTGAGTGGAAAACCTCGGTACCCATGCGGATGCCTTCCTTGAAGGAGGGAGCGCCGATGGGACGGATCATGAATTCCTGGAAGCAGATGGGAGCGTCAGAGTGAGCACCGCCGTTGATGATGTTCATCATGGGGACGGGGAGCACATAACTGTTGCAACCACCGATATATTTATAGAGAGGAAGGTCGAGGTAGTCAGCAGCAGCCTTGGCAACAGCGAGCGAAACGCCGAGGATGGCATTTGCACCGAGATTGCTCTTGGTGTCGGTGCCGTCGAGAGCGATCATTTTCTCGTCGATCTTGATCTGATCGAGAGCGCTCATGCCTACGAGTGCTTCAGCGATAGGACCATTGACGTTGGCGACAGCTTTCTGAACGCCTTTGCCAAGATAGCGACCCTTGTCACCGTCACGGAGTTCGAGAGCCTCATTGACACCGGTCGAAGCACCAGAGGGAACAGAAGCGCGGCCCTTGGCGCCGGATTCGAGGATTACGTCTACTTCGACAGTGGGATTGCCGCGTGAGTCGAGAACCTCACGACCGATAATTTTTTCAATCTTCATAGTTTGAGTTATTTAGAAATTGAATTATTGAATTTTAGAATTACTGATTAACAGAATAAGAGGGTAGTTTTTTCCAACTGCAAATTTACGAAACTCCCGAGGAAAATGCAAGTTAAATTTGCATAATAATTGACACTGTTCCCTAACTTATTCTTTCTTCCTTTTCCCCTGTTCCAGTCGGCCGACTATGGCGTCGAAGATCGCATCGGGGGAGATGGAACGAAGGCAATTCATGTGTCCTTTCGGACATTCCTTGTTGCCGGCTATGGAACAGGGTTGGCAAGGAAGGGTGAACATGACCGTGTCGGCCGGTGACGTCTGATTATAACCTAAGAAACCGCATGCAGGAGTAGTTGAGCCCCAGATCGTGAGGACCGGTGTATCGACAAGTGCTGCGAGATGCTGATTGGCGGAGTCCATGCTGACCATCAGGTCAAGGCCGTTGATGACTGCCAGTTCACCTGCCAGATCAAACTTGCCTGCCAGAGAGACTACGCCCGGTTTTTCCCATGTGGCGAGCATATCCGCCTCTGCTTTTCCTCCGAAAAGATAGACGTTGACGCCTTTTTTGGCCAGCATCAGGACGACGCTGTTCATAAGTTCGAGAGGATAGGTCTTCGTGGCATATCTCGCGAAGGGCGCGATCCCGACAGCCGGATGCTTTATTTCTACCGGCGATCCGGGCGCTTCATTATTATCGAATATCGATGTGAAATTCCTTTCTGCCGGGAAACCGAGTTTACGGAACACATCGAAATATCGGTCTATATAATTTCGCTGAGGCTCTCCGCCCGCGAGCACATACTTACGGGACGAGCGGTCTTTATCAACCATCGCAACTTTCGCACCTGTGAAGTGGAAATATTCCGTCAGGAGCCATGAGCGGATTACGTCGTGAAGATCGGCCACATAATCGGGATGAAGCGCGTTGAGACGGTGGGCGATGCCGAGCACTCCCTTCGCTCCCTGATATTTGTCCTTGATATCGATGGGGATCACCATCAGGTTGGCAGGAGGGTTGATGAAGAGGCGGCTGAAAAGAGGTCGGGTAGCGACATAGAACTCGACCTCGGGATAGGCCGACGCAACAGAGTAGATGACCGGCAGAGTCATCGCAACGTCACCAAGCGCTGAGAAGCGGATGATCAGCACTCTTTTCCGGCGTTGACCGGAGGCAGAATGAGAAGAGGATAAAGGCATTGACTGGAGAGTTATTTCCTGGCTTTAAGAATGGCTTCCACGCCGTCGATATCCTTGCGGTTGTCGACGGAGAGCGACTTGCAGTGGCAGTTATAGTAGTAGATGGGCATGTGGTTTTCAAGAAAGCGGAACGAGTCGTTTTCCTCAATCTTCTCGATTGGACCGCGGGGAGTGTTGTGGTAGAAATCGAGAGCCTTGCGAGTGAAAGCGCCGACACCCACGAATTTATGGAAGACATAGTCCATCGAGCCCTTGGGGTAAGGAATCGGTGAGCGCGAGATGAACAGACATCGGTCATCCTTAGCGGTGACGATCTTGAGATTGGTGGCGTCGACAACCTCAACGGGATTGGTGAAATCGGTCATGAGATTGGAGACGAAGAATGAGTCGGGTTCAAGGCCTTCTGGGACACACTGAATGATGTAGTCGCGTGTCAGAAGTGGCTCGTCACCGTTAACCATGACGTAGAGGTCGGCCTCTATGCGGGTTGAGACTTCATAGAGACGCTCGGTGGCGGTGTCGTGGTCGGGACTGGTCATGATGACTTTCGCGCCGAAGCCCTCCGCAACACCCCTGATCTTGTCGGAATCGGTGGCTACGTAGACTTCCTCGAATATTTCGACTTCCTTGCAATGGTCATAGACCCATCTGATCATAGGCTTGCCGCAGATGAGAGCGAGAGGTTTTTCAAAAAATCTGCTCGACTCGGCGCGTGCGGGAATGACACATATTATTTTCATAATTCAGAATTTTTTCGATATAACTTCAATTTAATTGTATAACCAGCGGCGGTGACTCCATAGCCATAACCCGGGGCGCCGGCGGATTGTTTCTTCAAGCATACGGAGATAGCGGCGTGTGTAGGGGTAGTCAGGAACTTCTTCGTCAGGCTGGATTTCTTTAAAGGTAAGATGGTAATGTCCCCGCGACGGTTTTTCGATGTCGAGATACAGATAGGCCGCGTCGACGCGCTTGCCGATTTCCTCTCCACCGGGGCTGAATGTGGTGTGCTGGTTGAGGAATGTCATGGCATGATGTGACGCATCGTTATTTGCGCGATGGTCGGCGATGAAACCTATGACAAAGGGAACTTTGTCACGCTTCCATCCGAGCATCTTCCGGAAAACCTCCTTCTGAGGGACGGAGGTCTGACGGAACCGTGAGCGGATTTTGAGCATGAAACGGTCGAATGCTTTGTCGTGCATCGGTTTATATACCTGCGCGTTAATTTCGGGTACAGAGAAATGGCGGACAATCGCCGGAACCCATTCCCAGTTGCCGTAATGACCCAGATAGATCACCACAGGACGACCTTCGGACGCGAATTTGTCGACCAACTCTCCTCCGGTCACGGTGACGCGGCGGTCAATTTCTTTATCGGACATACTCAGGAGTCTTACAGTCTCTACGACATTGTCGGCGAGTTGGCCGTAGAAATCATGCTCGATCTCCTTGATCTGCTCATCCGTGATCCCCGGGAAGGAGTTCCGGAGATTTTCTCTAATAATCTTCCGGCGATAACCGATCCCTTTTTCCAGAAACACGCGGATACCGTCGGACAGTGTGTAGAGCAGCGGTGTCGGAAGCCATGAAAGCGGCGTGAAGAGACCGCGGTAAAGTGCATATTTGAATTTATCGCGCATCCTTTATCGACTTGATTACGGCATCGGCAACGCGGGGTGTCGCTCCGATGTTTTGTTTGACATAACGGTCGGCTCTCTCTTTGATGTCTGAAAGCGCGGAAGGATTAAGGCGTAATTCTGAAAACCATTTTTCCAATTCCACAGCATCGCTGACAGAACGACCGATTCCTTCCTCTATCAGTTGTCGGGCAGCCACTTTCCGATGGATTTTTGGTCCGAAAGCGACAGGCAGACCGTAGACCACCGGCTCAATCACGCTGTGTAGCAACGGTGTAAAACCTCCTCCGACGTAGGCAAATGTGCCGTAACGGTAGATACTCGCGAGGGCACCGACAAAGTCGACGATCAGATTCTGCGCTTTATCAATTTCCTCGCCTGCGGCGTTGCCGTAGACAACAGTTGAACCTTTCAGGCGGCTCAGGAGGGTGGAAATCACGCCGGGAGTGATTTCGTGGGGGACTATAATGAATTTTGTGTCCGGGTTTCTGTTGGCAAGATCGCATATCATATCCAGATCCTCATCCTCGTGGATACTTCCCGCAACAAAAACCTTGCGGTTGTTACAGAAGAGATTCAGAATCGGATCTTCCCAACGGGATGAAGCAATCTGGACCGCGTTATCGAACAACGGGTCTCCGTTGATCGACGCGCTTTTCACTCCAAGTTTATTGAGATTTTCAAGCGAGTGCCGGTCGAGCGTGAATATATGACTGAAAGTTTCGAGCGACTTGCGGTATATATTCCCATACCATTTGTTAAAGAATGGAGCATCATCCCTGATCAGTGCCGAGACCAGGAAGGTGGGGATTTTTTTTCTGCCAAGTTCGAGGAGATAGTTATGCCAGAATTCCGACACCATAAATAACGCGCAGTCGGGGCGAAGAGTCTCAACGAAATGCCTTGCGTTTTTTTCGGTGTCGATCGGCAGATAGAGCACACCGTCGATTTCTCTCATCGGATGACGCCGGAGCGCCTCATAGCCGGTGGGCGAAAAAAAGGTAACGACTACTATGCAGTCCAGGGTTGATTTCAACTTCCTGATGATCGGTCGCGCTATCGCGAATTCTCCAAGAGAAGCGGCGTGGATCCAGAACACCGGTTTACAGTGATCTATTTTTTCACCCAATGCTTCAACATCACGACGAGTCGACAACTGTCCGCGTCCGAACCGCAGAAATTTAGCAGAACTCTCATCAGGCGCGATTGCGGCAACCGTCTTTATGGCAGTTTTGGCGACGGAGAGCGCTATGTTGTAGACTTTTGACATTTATTCAATGGGTTGTGTTATCCGATCAAATCGCAAAGTTACAATATTTTTTTATAACTCATATAGGAGGCTGATAAAAAAGTACGGCCTCTATTCTTTATCGCCATATTCCGCGAGGTATGCTTCACATGCCTCACACAGTTCATCATACCAGTCTTTGCCGAAGTGATCAGTCAAGGGACCTTTGAGAAACTGATAGAGACGGATTCCAAGTCGCTTGCCGTTTTTTTCAGCCGACCGGCAGATGTTCCAGCGATGATAGTTGACGGCCGTGAATTTTTCATACTCGGTAAGTCGGACGGGATAAAGGGCGCATGATGCAGGCTTTCTGAAACCCTGAGTCCGTCCCTCGGCGTGTTTGCACTCGATTGCACACTGGCAGATGCCTCCAGGGGCATAGCAGGTGAAGACACAGTTGCGGCCCTCGACGATCTGAGTCACGAGATCTCCTTCCTCATCAATATAAGAGGTGCCTTCTTCTTCGATTTTCTTCTTAGCAGCCGGGAGAAGCAAAGGTTCGATCTCCGGCAGAATATTATTTAATGTGTCGCGTTCCGTTTCTGTCACGGGTGCTCCGGCATCCCCCTCGATGCAACACTGTCCGAGACATTTCTCAATGTCGCAACAAAAGAATTGTTCGGCAAGGTCGAGCGACACGAGCGTATTCTGTATCTCAAGCATAATGGTTTCTTCTGTTTCTTCGTTCATATTCCTGATCTGATATGCGCCGTCCCGACCAGACGGTCGTAGCGGTCGGAAAAAGAATGATGGTAGACACGGACAGTATATTCATTAACGGTCTCAAATTTGTCTCCATCTATCGAATTGTCGATTCCCTGTGGAGTCTTGCAGACATACCGGTAATTATATGAACCCTGCTTCAGGAGAAGCGACTGCTCATATCTACCGCTTAGCGGATTCCATATCATTCTCGCTCCTCCGGAGAGGAGCCGGTCGGTGAGATCACCTTCCATATAAATTTCATTTTTCGTCTGTGGCATTTCAAGAGAGAAATGTGTCAGAATATAATCCGAGTTGGTGGATGGATCGCTGACGTCCGATGCTCTGATTTTAAACCGGCCCTGTTGTGTAGAATCATATTTATAAGGTTCACTTGCGCGCGGGTAGTCGGTCTGAAGATA
>CAMWGM010000030.1 GCA_947173755.1 uncultured Muribaculaceae bacterium | reverse complement strand
CTTTTCGCGGGTCTCATTTACAAACTTCCGAAGATTTGCGTCAAAACTCTCCCCCGGAACTGTCCCGCGACCTTGTTTCTTAAGTTTTTCGTCATTATGGCCGAACTGGATGATGACATAATCCCCCGGCTTGATAAGACTGACCACTTTATCCCATTTTCCACTGTTGATAAACGACAGCGAACTCTCGCCGTTTCGAGCATGGTTGTCAACCTTGATTGCACCGGTGAGATAATCACCGAGCATCTGACCCCAGCCCCGCTCCTGTTTATCGGAATCTGTCGGCTTATTGGCCATGGTAGAGTCACCTATCATGAAGACTGTGATCGTATCGGAAGGTTCCGCGCCTACCGCGGACACTAACGCAACTGATATAAGAACTAACGATAAAATTATTTTTTTCATGACAATCGATTTAAGCAGAATCGCAGCCTTCTCCCGCGGGTCTGATTCCCCGCGGATGAGAAGTCTGCGAATAGATGGATTACGAGTGAAGAGGATTATTATCTCTTCAGAACTTTGTCGGTTGAAGTTGTACCGTTGCTATAGATGATGCGGCGGATGGAAATGCCCTCGCAAGGTTCCTGAAGACGAATGCCGTTGAGATCGAAGTACTGCACTTCGCGGATCTCACCGCTATATTCAATCTTGTCAACAGCGCTGGTATTGGTGTTGTTGACATCAACGAAATTGCAGGGAGGGAAATATTCGTCGACAGCATCAATAGCGCCCTGATTGCCCCACTTAACGAGATTCTCGACGAGCGAGTTGGCATAGACTTCGATGTTCATATACCATCCGCGGGGGTCGAGTGTGAAGAGTTTTGCGTCGGCAGGATTGTTGGGATCGAGTCCGTTGGCTGTTTCGAAAGCGTCGGGTATACCATCGCCGTCCGTATCAAAGTCGGCTCCCCATGTATTTGCGGGAAGTTCGGGGAAGGAAGGGACTTTAGGATTCTGCTCTTTGGTGGGATCATTTACCCAGTCCACGATACCTTTAGTACCTGATTTAGCGTATGTCTTGCCGGAGGCATCGACAAAAGGCTCGTCACCGTAGTAGGTGACGGTACCGGTGCGGCACTCCTCCATGTAACGGGCATCAGCATCGTCGCGCCAGAGTGAGGCTCCGGCATAGTTCATAACCTTATTATATGCAGTGCCGGCTTCGTGGGTCGAGACTTCACCTGTGATAACAGGTTCGTCGATACGAAGACGAACGCAGTCAACATCCTTGTTATCTTTGACGTAAGTGACACCGTCGCCATAGAGGTGCTTGGCATCAGGGATGTACCTTTCACCATTGATCAAGGAGAGACCGGAGTCATAAGATACGCCTTTCCAGTCGTAATTTGCGGCGTCGCCCTCAGCTGCTGTCACATAGTTTCCGGAGATATAGTAACGCGAAGCATAACCGAGAAGGGCGGTGTTGGTGGAGTTGCCTGATGAACCGACGCTCACCTGGGTGACACGTTTTTTGTTGACAGTGCCGGGACCTGCCTTATAATAGGAGTTGACGATATTGATGTAACCACCGCCGGGGCCACCGTAGGAACCGTTACCGTTGCCCCAGTTATACATGAGATTGTTGCGGAAGTCCACGATCTCGGCCTGAACAGTATTGCCGTATTTGGTACGGTCATAACCGTCCCACTCGTAACGGGCACCGTTGAAACGGGGGACACGGTTCTGGATGTGAGCCATGAAATTGTGGTGGAAGGAGGCTTCCTTTCCGCCCCAGATTCCGCAGTAGGAGTGAGCGCCCTTAGAGTGGCCGGGATTGCAGAGACCTTCGGCACAAGTTGACCACTGGAGGGTGAAATTGCGGTTGTCGTAGAACGAAGCGACTTCGTCGATACTCCAGGAGAACGAACAGTGGTCGATGATGATGTCATGGCGACGGCGACCCCATGCTGCGTCGGCTCCATCGTTAACATCCTTCACCTGCGAACGGCGTGAACGGATGAAACGAACGATGATATTATCACCACCGGTGAATTCGAGGGTGTAATAACGAAGCGTTATACCACCCGCCGGGGCTGTCTGCCCGAGGATGGTGGTGTTGGAGTTGAGCTTGACGTTGCTTTTCAGATCGATGTAACCACTGACATCAAACACGATGATCTTGGGACCGGAGGTAGTCACAGCCTGACGGAACGATCCCTCACCGGAGTCGTTGAGATTAGTCACATGGATGATTTTGGCTGTTTCCGAGCGACCTCCGGTGGTGTAGCGGCCATGGCCTTCCGCTCCGGGGAATGCAGGAGCGTTTTCAGCAGAAGCCACTGCGCCGAGCATCAATAATGCAGCCGACGCGAGAAATGTCTTTTTCATTAGTGGAGTTATGAAAGCGAAATGGGTTAAAAATTTTCTATGGTAAAAAAGGTTAACTATCTACAGAGATAGGCATTAGAATTCACAAAGATAGTCATTTCAAACCTCTTTTCAAAATAATTTCCGAATTTTAACTATTATTCTTTTAACGGTGAATGCCATAATAAATTGCATCATTCCACTTTTTTCGGAAAATGTCGCCGGAAGAAAGCAAATTCCGGCATTTTCAAAAAGTATGTTCAACAACACATTATTATCTCTTGTTTTCGCGAGAAGTTTTTATTACCTTTGTAAAAAATATAATCACATTCAATTCCAATTTAATACCACCCAGAATCAGCATGTTACGCCCTGAAGA
Source organism: uncultured Muribaculaceae bacterium (assembly GCA_947173755.1). Lineage (GTDB taxonomy): Bacteria > Bacteroidota > Bacteroidia > Bacteroidales > Muribaculaceae > Duncaniella. Next base: position 8,700 of record CAMWGM010000030.1, on the reverse strand, counting down.
CCTCGAACTTCTCAAAGAGAAGGGTATCTCCGAAGCCGCCGTTGAGGAACAACTCAACCGCTTCGTAACCGGTTTCCCATATTTGAAAATCATTGATACAGCCCGTGTGGGAGCAGGCATATTCCGTCTTTCCGATGAAGACATCGAAGGTGCCCTCGACCGCTGGCACGAATACCTCGAACATGGTGGCGAAGTGTGCAAATTCGTTCCCGCTTCAGGAGCAGCATCACGCATGTTCAAAGCTCTCTTCGAATATGTCGACGGCGGTACCGACGAACTCAAGGAAGGAACGCCCGTTGCTCAACTGCTCGCCAATGTAGATCTTCTCCCCTTCAAGCCCGAACTCGAAAAAGCCGTTGAAAAACTCTATGGCAAATCGCTTGAAGAGATGCTTAAGGAAGGCCGTAACCGCGAGATTATCGCCGCAATCGTCAAGCCTGAAGGTATGAATTACGGAGGACTTCCCAAAGGCCTTCTGAAATTCCACACCTATGCAGAGGGTGCGCGTACTCCGATCGAAGAGCATCTTACCGAAGGAGCCCAGACCGCGGCAAACTCAAAGGGCATCGTCAATCTCCACTTTACCGTTTCGGCAAACCACCGCAAACTTTTCGAGGAGAAACTTGCCGAAGTTATCCCCGCCACCGAGGCCCGCACCGGTGTGAAATTTAACGTCTCGATGAGCGAACAGAAGCCCTTCACCGATACTATTGCAGTCAATCCCGACAACACTCCCTTCCTTGAGGATGGGAAACTGCTGTTCCGTCCCGGTGGTCATGGCGCGCTGATCCGCAACCTCAACGATATCGACTCGGCCGTGGTCTTCATCAAGAACATCGACAATGTTGTGCCCGACTCGAAACGCGAGGACACAATCAAATATAAGGAAATCCTCGGCGGACTTCTTCTCGAGGTTCACGATCAGATCGAGGAAGACCTCATCGCTCTCGAGGAAAAGGTCTACACTCCCGACGACCTGAAGCGTATGGTAGAGTATCTCAAAACCATGCTCAATGTCACCGATCCCCGTCTCGACGATACGGCTGACGACGAAATCGTGGAGTATCTCAAGGCTAAACTCAACCGTCCGCTCCGCGTCTGCGGAATGGTGCGTAACGAAGGTGAGCCCGGAGGGGGCCCCTTCATCACCGTCAATCCGGATGGATCGGCATCTCCCCAGATTCTCGAGAGCAATCAGGTTGATCCGGCCAACGAGGATTATAAGAAGATGATGGCCACCGCTACCCACTTCAACCCGGTCGACCTCGTCTGCTACATCAAAGATATCCACGGCAAGAAATTCGATCTTCCCTCGTATGTCGATCCTGCAACCGGTTTCATCTCATCGAAATCAAGCCACGGCAAGGAACTCCGCGCAATGGAATTGCCCGGACTCTGGAATGGCGCGATGAGCGACTGGAACACCGTATTCGTAGAAGTTCCCATCTCGACGTTTAACCCCGTCAAGACGGTCAACGACCTCCTGCGCCCCGCCCACCAGGCATAACATCCAACTAAAAATATCTGCGTCGCCGGCCGAGATTAAACACTCTTCCGGCGACGCCTTTTGACCTATGAACGAACCTAAGGCAAAGTTATGGAACAGAGACTATTGTAAGACGATGGTCTCTAACTTTATGCTCTTCTTCTCTTTCTATCTCCTCACTCCATTGCTCCCTATCTACCTCGACGAGCAGTTTCACGCTGACAAAGATGTGATAGGGCTGGTTTTATCCGGTTACATCGTAGCAGCACTTCTCGTGCGTCCTTTCAGCGGGTTTATCGTCGATTCCTTCTCCCGAAAAAAAGTACTGCTCTGTTTTTTCTTTCTGTTCTTCATCTGTTTCGCAGGCTACATCGGCGCGGCAACGATACTTATGTTTGCTATTGTCCGAACGATTCACGGACTTCCGTTCGGGGCAACCACAGTGGCTAATTCAACCGTGGCGATAGACGTTCTCCATCCTACGAGACGTTCCGAAGGAATCGGTTACTACGGACTATCCAATAATCTTGCCATGGCCATTGCGCCTTCGGTCGGGATATGGCTTTACTCGGTTTCCGGCAGTTTCATGTTGCTGTTCTGGATAAGTCTGGGAGTGGCTTTACTCGGAGTAGTCGCCGTCAGTCAGATCACGACGCGCGAACGTCCTCCGGTCAAGGATAAACCCAAGATGAGTCTCGACCGGTTTTTTCTTCTTAAGTCGTGGGTTCTGTCCATCAACATCGCATTTTTCTCTATCTGCTGGGGAGTGATGTCGAATTATGTCGCTCTCTATGGCAAACTCGAGCTCAACATCACCGACGGGACCGGTCTCTTCTTCGCCCTGCTTTCAGGAGGTCTGATTTTTTCACGTCTTACCGGGGCGAAAACCCTCCGGCAAGGGAAACTGACAAGGAATGCGATTATCGGCGGTCTCATATCTTGCCTTGGCTTCACTCTGTTCGCCTGTGCGTTCGGGGCATGGGGCTATTATCTATCGGCTGTTCTTATCGGACTTGGCAACGGCAAGATGTATCCTGCATTCCTCAATATGTTCAACTCGCTTGCCCGCAGTGATCAGCGCGGGACGGCCAACTCGTCGATACTTACATCCTGGGACGCCGGAATGGGTATAGGCATCCTGATAGGTGGTGTCTTGATAGAATATATCGGGTTTTCTGCGGCATTCTGGGCAACGGCAGTATCTCAAATCAGCGCTACCCTTATGGCCATCTTCATCACGCGCCCCTACTTCCGGCGTAACACCCTCGATCAGGCGATGAACTAAACCTTAAGCAGCAAAATCAGCGGGCGCGTTCCGTCGGGACAGCTTACGACATGAGTGTTCTTCCTGAGCGGCAAGCCTGACGGACATGACTTAGATGCCGACACGACGGAGACAAGAGTGTTCCATAGAGCGGTACAAAATCCTTCTGGACATTTATCCCCTTGCCTGAACTCAAATTTTGCACCCGGCATAAAGACGGGACAGCCTCCGGACTCGGGATCGTCAAGATGGAGCGACTGAAGGTCGATGAAACATTCACGCCTTATCACTTCGGCAGTACAATCGGCAGGCATAGGTGACGACAAAACACTTTCCCGGCGCTCAGCCAAGGCTTCAAACCGCGAAAGCCCCAATGCTCCCAGCGAAAGTGCCGCCATCTTGCAGAATTGTCGTCTATCCATTACTTTTTGATTTTTTTATTGAGTTTACCGGGGGTGAGATCCGCCGGGTATTCCGTGAAATTCAGACGCAGGTTACACCCCTCCCTGAAACGGCTGCATCCGAAGGCTGTATTACCTTTAATTATATAGCCTTTTCCACAGGACGGGCAGACAATCTGCTCGAACTTTGTCACTCTCGGTGTCCGTGGTTTCACAGGTTTAGTTTTATCAGTGGGAACTGAATTCCCTGCGTCCCCCTTTCCGGTGTTGTCACCGGATGCCGGCTGCGTAAAAATCTTGCTGTGCTTGTTATCGGCAAGAACATTGAGCACAATCTCGGTGATAAGTTGCTTGAGTTCGTTGATAAACTCCGAGGCCTGATAGTCGCCTCTTTCGATGCGACGCAATTTATTTTCCCAAAGACCTGTCAGTTTAGCACTTTTAAGCAACTCATAATGAATGGTTCCTATCAGCGCTATTCCTTCGGGAGTCGCTTCGATGGCTTTGCGCTGACGGGATATGTAACGGCGTTTGAAGAGAGTCTCGATGATAGAGGCTCGTGTCGAAGGGCGCCCGATGCCGTTCTCCTTCATAGCCTCGCGCAGTTCATCGTCATCAACGGTTTTACCCGCGCTCTCCATAGCACGAAGCAGAGTTCCCTCGGTATAGAGTTTCGGAGGCTGAGTGGTCTTTTTTTGGAGCGATGGTTCGTGAGGACCCGACTCTCCTTTAGTAAAATCTGGCAGAATGCGGTCTTCACTGTCCTGCCGGTCGCCTCCCGAAGCATTCCCTATAACAGTGCGCCATCCGGGATCCTCTATCACTTTTCCGGTCGCTTTAAACCCTGTGCCGTCGACATCCGCCAAAACAGTAGTTGCTTTATAACGGCAATCCGGATAGAAAGCGGCAATGAATCTCAGGGCTATGAGATGATAAAGATGACGCTCGTTACCCACGAGTCCGTTGGGCGCCTCGCCGGTGGGAATGATGGCATGGTGATCGGTGACTTTAGAGTTATCAAACACCTTCTTCGATTTCACGATCTTTCCAGCAAGTATCGAGGAAGTCAGACCGGCATATGGAGTCATCTTCTTAAGGATTCCGGGTACCTTCGGATAGATATCTTCCGAGAGGAAGGTAGTGTCGACACGCGGGTAGGTTGTAACCTTTTTTTCGTAAAGAGACTGTATTAACCGGAGCCTTTCGTCGGCGGTCCATCCGAATTTTTTGTTACACTCAACCTGGAGAGATGTAAGATCGAAAAGCCTCGGAGGCTGCTCGCGGCCCTTCTTTTCCTGAATGTCAGTGATGACAAGAGGCTTGCCTTCGATAAGATCAAGAGCCTTTTGTGCATCCTCAATGCTTTTATACCGTCCGGCAGTCGCGTTGAACGTCGTGTCACGATAGACTGTTTTCAGTTCCCAGTAATCTTCCGGTTTGAAATTGACTATTTCGAAATGACGTTGCACGACGAGAGCCAGTGTCGGAGTCTGCACTCGTCCGATCGAGAGAATATTTCCGAACGAGGAGTATTTGAGAGTGTATAGACGTGTAGCGTTCATTCCGAGAATCCAGTCGCCAATCGCTCTCGACAAACCTGCGTAATAAAGGTTGTTGAAGTCAGACTCCGGACGCAGACTGTTAAAACCATCTTTGATCGCTTCGTCGGTCAGAGAAGAAATCCACAGTCTCTTGACCGGACATTTCACTCCGGCCAACTGCATCACCCAACGCTGTATGAGTTCACCCTCCTGCCCGGCATCGCCGCAGTTGATGATCTCTGTGGCATTATCCACAAGAGATTTAATCACCTTGAACTGCTTCTCGATATAGTCTTCGGGGATGATTTTGATACCGAATCTGTCAGGAATCATGGGGAGTACTCCGAGCGACCATCTTTTCCAGGCCTCGGTGTAATCGTTGGGTTCTTTCAATGAACAAAGATGCCCGTAGACCCATGTCACTCCGTAACCGTTTCCCTCATAATAGCCGTCGCGTTTAACATCAGCCTTGAGGATGCGCGCGATGTCACGGGCTACGCTCGGTTTCTCTGCAATGCAGACTATCATCGCTTAACGGCGTGTTATGCGTGTCTTTTGTTGAGTGCGGGGAGAACTGAAGATGATGACAGCCCCCTGAAATGATTTCATCGCGGGGAAGTCTACTTCAAGTTCTATCACTCCTTCATCTTCATATTGATAATAACGGCCGAAATCGATACCGTCGATGTCATCAGCCACCATCTTTTTTCCTCCTGTCTCGAGTTCCACGACATCGATCTTTCCGGAAGTGTGAGGCGTACCCATCAGTTTTCCATAGACACGGGTGAGGTCAGCACGAAAATCTATGCTGTCCACATGGAATGTCTCGCCTTCGGAAGTGACAGGCGTCGAAGCGAATCGACGCTCCACTTTGGCTTCCACAGGCAAAGCGATGCATATAGCCGCCAGACATGCTAAAAGAAGAGTGATGATTTTTCTCATGTCGGCAAAATTACAAAAAATCCTCCATACGGCCAAAATCTCATTTCCGGTTAAGCGCGAGACTTGAAGAAGAAGGCACTAAGCGGGAGAGAGATTCCACCGAAGGATTTCGGGCAATGATTTTCCCTTCAGGCGACAGAAGATAACTTGCATGTCCGTCAGTCGGCCGGTAATCACGTGATTCCTTTGTTTTGGTAAGGGAAAGATGAAACTGTGTGGCAGGATCGAAATCATCATGTGCCACTATTTCATTCCACAGTGCCTTGTCACTGTCTGTGTTCACCTGAACCAGTGCAAGATCGGCCGCAGGATGCAGGCGGCTCCATCTGTCATATTCCGCCGTAGCGATTCGCGAGACAGCATTCTGCGAATCCCAGAAATTGACCAGAACATATCGTCCCCTGAGTTGGTTAATGTCGAGCGATGTAAATTCGTTGCCTGCAGTGATGACTGTGGGCATTTTTTCCTGAGTTTGAGATTCGGTTTTGTCGAGACGCTTGATAAAGAGTGTCACAAATACTCCCGCTACGATGAGAGCGATGAGAAATCGTATTGTGTTGCGCATATTCTTAAGTTAACTAAAGAGGAGAGACGTTCTTGTCTCCCCTCTTTATAAATAACTTACATCTCGCTGAAAAGGTTCAATCGGCATCAGGTTTAACCACGACTCCCGTTCCTTTCATACCGTTGACTCCGATGATAAGCGGCCGGTCAAACTCGACGATACGAATGAACTCTGATTCATAGACAGCGGGGCATGCATCGAGGAAATCGACATCGTAAATATCAGTCACGGGAGCATCAGCAGCACGATGGGCGGCTGTGTCTATCGTAAAATAACTAACACCGAGTGATGTAAGATTCTGGAAAAAGTGTGTTCCCTGACTCGGTTCAACCCGATAGGAAGGGAGCGACGATTCCACTATCAGCTTGGCTCCGGAAATAGCAGGCCATTTCACGGGGATTCCGAGCGCCGGATCCGATGATCCCCATCGTCCGGGACCAATGAGCAGATATCGGCGCTCTTCATCGAGGAACCGTCGGTTGATCTTCTCCATCTCTCGCGCGATGAGGGAGTTGTTAGACGAAGAGAACTTGTCGGGTCTTACATAGACCACGGTTTTGATATCCTCTATCTTACCATGTCCGAGCGCCATCGACGATTTAAGAAGTAACCTATCGTCGGGGGTTGCCATCACAGACTCGTCGACAGTTGCTTTACGGTCGACGATAGGGCGGATCTGCAGCCAGTACAAACGTCCCTTGCCATGATCCGATTTTTCTATCATTCCGGCGAACTCGATCTCAACAGGGCGTTGCATTGCGTTCTCGCCGGTGCGGAGCATGAAATCTACAGCCTCGGCAAGCGGATAGACTCCATGCTTCAACACATTATTAAATGTGACAACCTTGCGACCATCTCCGAGGTCATTATCACGTAGGACATTGTCGCGATAATCGAAGGTTGACACCATGTATTTCAAAGCTCCGCGGTCGGCAACATCCTGCACACGGATCTTTGATATGTTGTATCCGTCGTCAACCTTCAGGTCGGAGAGAGACTTCGGAGGAGTCACAATTTTTCGTCCATCAAGAGTTGTCTGCCGTTCATCGCCCTTCATATCGAGCGCATACATCCGGGTCTGTGTATCCTTAAGCGCGATGGATAGTTCGGAGGTCTGTAGGACACTTTCGGGATGGCGCGGCGAAAATCTCAGACCGAGACCTCCATCAACGATATACTTACCGAGACCGACCGCCACTTCGACCACTCCCTCTTCGGGGCGCTCGTCGCCCAAAGGATAATAGTTGAGCGACCGTCCTACTCCCGAGAAACTCGGGAACCAGTAACCCTCGACATCCTTACCGACTACCTCCTGGAGAATGACAGCCATCTTCTCCTGATCGATCACGTTGCTTGTCGCAGTCATATAGGCCTTCGAATCGGCGAAGAACACCGAGGCATAGACCCCTTTGATGGCCTGGGTCAGCAAAGACAGCATCTTGTCGGGATCGCTGATTTTCGGAACCATGTAGGTCGAATAGATTCCTGCGAAAGGCTGATAATGGGAATCCTCTAGAAGACTCGACGACCGGACCGCAATCGGGGTCTCTACCACATCGAGAAGCGCCCGCAGATCCTCTTTGATCCTGATGGGAAGTTTACTGCGCAGGAAATGGGAAAGAATCACCTCGTCCGATGCATCGTTGAGCGCTATCGGATAAAGCTGATTGATCTCCATAAACTCGTCAAAAATATCCGTGCAGAGAACCACCGTACGGGGAATAGTGATGGTAATTCCGTCGAAGTTGTCACATACCGGGTTCTTCTTGATGATCGAGTCGATGAACGCCAGACCTCTGCCCTTTCCTCCTAGCGAACCTTGTCCGATGCGGGCGAAATTGGAGTAATGGTCGAAGCGATCCTTGCGGAACACTGCCACCACGCCACGGTTTTTCATCTTCCTGTATTTGACAATCAGATCGAAGAAGAGTTGTCTCACCTGAGGTGCATCTTTAAGATCGCGGAAACGATGCATCCTGATAGCCTCTGCTATAGGGAACATCGCGCGCGAATAGAGCCATCGCGAAATGTCGTTGAACGAAGCGTGCCAATAGAGTGCTTCGGCCGGAATATCAAAAATCACCTGCTGAAGTTCGTTCAGCGATTTGATGCGCCGGATCTCCTCTCCGGTCTCCGGGTTTCTCACGATGAAGTCGCCGAACCCGAAATTGTTGATAATCGCTTTGCCGAGATCAACCGGAAACTTCTTGGAATTCTTGTCGATGAAGGTAGCCCCGAGATCCTTGACGTCATGTGCATTTTCGGTCTCCGAACTTTCTATGATGAGTGGAAGATACGGATCGCGTTTGCGCAATTCGCGGGCGAGTTGGATTCCGGCTTTGGGATCCTTCTTACCGTCGCGCTTGAACGAAACGTCGGAGATGACACCCAGAATATGGTTGGAATATTTGTCATAGATCTCCATCGCTTCCTCATAATCGCGTGCGAGCATCACTTTGGGGCGGCCGCGCATACGCAGCATCTGCTCGTGCTGGTTGAGG
>CAMWGM010000029.1 GCA_947173755.1 uncultured Muribaculaceae bacterium | reverse complement strand
ATTCGCACGTTTCTACATTATTATATATATATATCGCGTTACATATTTAGATTGACTCCGAACCGGAGTCAGGTTCCCTTGCTTCCGCGTGTGACACCCCTTCCCGAGCTGCCGGGGGCGGAAGCCTTGACAAGAGAAACGGTCTCTTGACATCGTGCCCCGATCATCATTCATCAAGTCTGCCTTATCAATTCGACTACCGACCCTTTTTCACTGAGGCACGATCAACCCAAAAGCGCTTGCCGACCGGCAACCGCTATGGTATATTTCCTAAATTAATTTATGAAGTATGAGAAATCTACGCCGTGCAGCAATTTTCTTAGCCGCCATTTTCATAGCGGCCGCTTTGTTTTCGCAGACCGATAAGGATGGCATCACAGTAGGTGATGACAAACAGCCCAAGGCTGAGGCATCTCTGGCTGCAGCCATTGAGGAGGCAGAGGATAACTCTGTCCGTCCTGACACTATACTGCGACTCACCGAAACCGATTTTCAGGAGGTGGCAAAAAAACTCGGAGTCGAGGTGGCGGCCATCAAGGCTGTCGTCGATATCGAGGCCGGACCCACGCATCAGGGTTTCGCCGCTCCGGGCCAGCCGCTCGTCAACTTCGATCTCACGATGTTTCGCAAATTCGCCGCCAAACGGGGCGTCAACCTGAGCAAATACAGTAAATCTCATTCGCCTGTGTTCTCTCCCAGCCGTGGCTCGCAGAGCCGCGCCTACAACCGTGTCAACAGTGCGAGAACCATCAACCCTAACGCAGCCATCGAAGGAACTTTCTGGGGAATGTTCCAGATCGGAGGCTTCAACTATGACAAATGCGGCACCTCAAGTCTTGAAGAATTCGAGACGCTGATGTCGCGGTCGGAACGGGACCAACTCGACATGTTCGCCAACTTCATCACCTCGACAGGTCTCGTGAAATATCTCCGTTCGCACGACTGGGCATCGTTTGCGCGCGGTTACAACGGCCCCGGCTATGCCGCCCGAAATTATCATACCCGCATGGCATCGGCTTATGCCCGACATAAGGCAAAAAGCAAGTGACAGGCTGTTAAGACGGACATTTGAACGAAAAAAAGACCGGAAAACTGACTTTTTTTCATGGAAAAGCGCAAATGATTGAAATTTTTTAGTAATTTTGTGCTTTCATTAACCAATCATTCTTTTCTATGAGAAAATCTTTACTCCTTTCTCTCGTCGCCATGACCGGACTGGCTGCTTCGGCTGTCACCCCGACCATGTATGACGATTCCTATGCCGCCGGTCTTTCGCCTAACGGCCAGTGGGGCGCAAGTTATATCTACGGTCAGTTGAAGGTCATCGATCTTTCGACCGGAACAGAAATCGTGATCTCCGACGGTGATGACTATGGAGAATATCTCCACGGCAACGGCAACAACATGTCCAACAACGGTGTCCTCGTAGGTTCCGCCAGCGATATCGCACACTATTTGTATAATGGTGAGTTCGTTCCCCTCAACGATCAGATCCTCGATCTGGGTCTCTCTTCCTGTAACGGTATCACCCCCGACGGCAGCCGCATCGTAGGCTACTACACAAATCCTGAAAACGGAAACAAGGATCTGGAGCAGATCATGTATGTTCCCTGTTACTGGGACGTCAATGCCGACGGCACCGTCGGTGAGACACATCCTCTTCCTTATCCCACCACCGACTTCACCGGCCGTCCCCCGCAATACATTTTCGCAACCTGCGTCAGCAATGACGGAAAAGTGATTGCCGGCCAGATCGTCGACTATGCCGGCCGCGTGGCTTATCCCATCGTCTACACCTGCAACTCCGAGGGCACATGGGAATACTCGCTCCCCGCTGACAAGTATATGAACCCCAATCATATCGAACTGCCCTCTTTGCCTGCCGAGCCTGTCTATCCTCAGATTGAAAACTTCATGACTCCCGAGGAAAAGGCTGCTTATGACGCCGCTATGGAGATCTATTATAACAGCGGTTATCAGGATGATCTCTTCCCCAACATCGAAGACTATATCACTCCCGAAGAGTTTGCCGCTTATCAGGCAGCCATGGCTGAGTATGAAGAACTCAGCAATGCCTGGTATGAAGCATTCATCGCATTCTCCGAAATCTTTGAGCAGGTTCTCGAGGAATCGGTTCCCTTCATGATGAACTCCATCGCCATCTCTCCCGACGGTCATCTTATTGCCGTAGGTTGCGAGATCCCGGGTGCTGATTTCTTCGATCCCCGCACCTACTATACTTCAGTCATCGATCTCTCCACAGGCGATCTCAAGGAGTATGGCAAAACAGAGGGCTGCACACCTATACGAATCACCAACAACTGTGCAGTTGTTTCGTCGCGTCCCCTTTCCTTCGGCGGCGATCCCGTCCAGACTTACATCAAACTCCCCGACGCGGAAACAATGCAGCCGATCGAGACTTATTTCGCCTCGACCAATCCCGAAATCGCTACATGGATGAACGAGAAACTCCTTCACCAGTACTTCACCTATGATTTCACTACCGACGAGATGATCGAACACGAAACCCTCTTCTCCGGTTTCATGCTGTTTGATCAGGATCTCAAGACTTTCTTCGCCGGCGTCATGCCTACATGGGAAGGTTATGAGGAAGAATTCCCCGAATATTTCAGTTACACTGCCTCCGGCCTTACCTCCGGTCTGAAGAACGTCACACTTGCCGCCAAGGAAGATGTGAAGGTTTCGGCTCAGCGTGGAGGTGTCCTCACCATCACCGGCAATGCCGATGTTGTAACCGTCTACGATCTCAGTGGTCGCGAAGTCTTCTCAGCCAAGGCTGCCTCGACTCTCAACACCGGACTGCCCTCGGGATTCTATCTCGTGAAGACCGAAGGTGCCGAAGGTGCCAAGACCACCAAGGTTACATTCTGATCTCCCGCCCGGACAATTTTACTGTAACATAATTATGCCGGCCCTGCTCCGCGATTTCCGCAGCAGGGTCGGCCGTTTTTTTATCAATAGTTAACAGAATGGTCAAAATGGGGTTAAAAATCAGAATGTTACAAACAATAATATGTGGCAGACCGTTAGTGAGATGTCTTAAGACTTCCCGGATTGTTACAGTGTATCGGACTTTGTAACATTAGTGTAACATATTTTGTAACTTTTTAAATCACTGTAAATCACATAAATAGCATATGTTGTAACAAGACGGTAATATAATTAACATTTATAAACATTTTAAATTCTTTACCTCCCGGGAGGATGTTGTAACTTTGCAATGTGGAAATCAAACAACACCACGATAAACAACTCAAAAACGTTCAACTCTTTAAAATATACGAAAATGGGAAACAAGGAATTTCAAGACAAACTTATGGCGCTTCAATGCAACATGCTCAGTTTTGCCCTCATGCTTACCTCTAACCGCGACAACGCCTACGACCTCGTGCAGGACACCACTCTCAAGGCTCTCGACAACGAAGATAAGTATGAAGTCAACACCAACTTCAAGGGCTGGGTGTTCACCATCATGCGCAACCTTTTCATCAACAACTACCGTCGCGTAGTCCGTTCGGCCACTGTTGTTGATACCACCGAGGATCTCTATCACCTCAACCTCTCGCAGGAGTCAGGTTTCGCTACTCCCGAAGGCTCGTTCAGCGCCGCTGAGATTACCGCTGCCATCAACAACTTCACCGACGAATACCGCATCCCCTTCTCGATGCACGTTGCAGGTTACAAGTATAACGAAATCGCTGAGAAGATGAATCTTCCCCTTGGCACCGTCAAGAGCCGCATCTTCTTCGCACGCAAGAAACTTCAGACCCAGTTTGCTGACTATCGTTGAAATAGTCGAAGAGATTTCCCCGGTGATTCACCCATTGTCGCCGAGGATTCAGAAAGAGTAAAACGAAGACCGACCTCTCTACCTCACCTCACTATAGACGCTCAGACTTCTCTCTACCTCTCCCTGTAAAATTCTCAAAAAGATTAATCTCTTAAATTCTTAAGAAAAATGGCAACAGGTTTTCCGGCCTTCCCTCAGGCGAGGGAAGGCCAACTTGCTTTTATGAGAACTGAAGTATTGACGATCCACTGACCGGGTGAATTTGCAAAAATCGACAGTTATTTCCGCCGTTACTTTTTTTTGATTAACTTTGCGGGTGAATTATGCACAATCCCGGCTACTATCTTCATCTCTCGAAAGGACTCGGACGTCTGGCTTACTATGCCGGAGGTTTCGGCGGTTACTATCTGCCGAAAGGCTACTTCAGATCGAAGCGGAAGCGTCTGCTGGCTGATCTGACTTCCGCTGAGCGACGCGAGGCTGATAACAGGGCGGAATATTACTGCCGTCTTCCCGAGAGCGCGGACATGTCGGGGCTCGAGGAGACCATCGGTGAACTCCGCTATCCCTTCGGAGAAAAGGAGAGGCATACCGTCTACTTTCTCGACCTATACCGAGTGCTCCGATATTTCCGCTCCGATCTGCGGTTTGATTACATATTCGGGGACCTTCGCGATGAGGCCGACCGACCTACGTTTGTCAAGAGCCGGCCTGTCACCGGCGGTTGCACGCGCTCGGTGCTTCTGAAACTTAACACTCTGCGGCATTACAGATGGGTGGATGACGACGGAATGGACTTTGCATCGAAAAAAGATATGATCGTGTGCCGCAACCATCTCGCTCAGCCGTGGCGACTCGAATTTGTAAGGAAATACTTCGACAATCCGCGATGCGATCTGGGGCACGCTTCGGCACTCCCGTTGCCGGGAACCGAGCCCTGGGCCAAACCTTTCATGAGCGTGCGCGACCAGTTGAATTACAGGTTTATCGCCTGTCTGGAGGGCAATGATGTGGCCAGCAATCTCAAGTGGGTTATGTCGTCAAACTCGCTGGCTGTGATGCCGCGGCCAAAAGTTGAGACATGGTTTGCCGAAGGAATGCTGCGGGGAGGGGAGCACTATGTCGAAATCAAAGATGATTATTCCGATCTCATCGAACGGCTCGACTATTATTCCTCCCATCCCAAGGAGGCGGATGAGATCATAGCCAACGCCCACCGCTATATTGAAAAATTCCGTAACGACCGTCTCGAACTCGCCACCGGACTGCTCACTGCCGAGCGATACTTCCGCATGACGGGGCAGATGTAATGGCCGACTACTCCCAGTAGAGTTTTTCGATCCGACCGTCGGATTTCAATGGCTCGTGACAGGGATTAAGAGGATGCCCGTTGATAACCTCCTCGTAGTATTTCAGATATTTTTCAGCCATCGTGCGAGATCCGAAGAGATCGGCCGCATATTCATGACACCTCACCGGGTCATATCCGGCTCCTTGCTCGCGGATGTGCGTCGCCATGTCGGAGGACGAGGCTGTGAGATAGCCGACTTCCGGGGTTACAAGTTCCGGGAGTGATCCATAGGGCGTGGCGAACACCGGCGCTCCGAGATAAAGACTCTCGGTCACTGCAAGCCCGAACGGCTCTTCCCAGCGCACAGGGAAGATTAATCCTCTCGATGCTGAAATCACCTTCGTTTTCAGACTGTCATCTGCCATGCCATGAAAGTGAATCCTTGGACTCAGCGTGAACCGGAACCCCATCTTGAAGTTCAACCGATCTCCTCCGAGCACTTCCAAGGTAGATTTCCTGTCTACGTTTAAGGCTACATTTATGGCGCCCTTGACATTTTTGACCCTCCAGGCCGCTTTGCCGAGAAAATGAAATCCCCTGCGGGAGTCCATCGGCGGAATCGCTCCCGAAGTGACAGGATAGGCTTCCCAGTCGAGACCGTTGTAGACAAACGCTCGGCATCCGTTCCGCAGAGCATGGTTTCGGCTAACATAGACGCTGAACTTCCGTTGTTCTTCGGTTAGTCTGACACGGTTTCCGTTGATAGTGACGATGTAGGGCAGTACAATATCCTCCGGTACCGAATCCTGGAAATGCACCACGTCGCTATCGGCCGGGATCTGCGCAGCCAATGGTCGGGACGGATCAATCCCCACCGTCCTTGCGAAAGGGACTGAGGATCCCCTTGCGCAGAGCATCGTTATGTCGTGACCCATTCCTGCGAGCGCTTTTCCCAACGCCCAGACCACTCTCTGGGTCCCTCCATAGAGGAGCGCGGGGAGCAAACTGTCAATTACCAACGTGATTTTCATAATAATCACAAAGTTAGGAAAAAATTTCGTGTTGAAAAAATATTGTGAAGGGTTGTGTCGGACAGAGTGTCCACACACTCAATTATTTCGGAGTGTATTTGTAAAAATGCTCAAAATGAGCTATCTTTGCAAGACAATAACCAATCTCTGCTTTCTCCTTACCTTAATCCGCCATCCTCCTGCTCGCAATGGGTATATTCAACGCATTCAAACGTGCCCTCGGCTTTTCGGGAAATGACGACGACTTTGAAGAGTATGAAGACTCTTCAACGGCCGTCTATTCTGTCGTGACTCCCGAGAAACCCGAAGAGGTGCCTCCCTCCCCTTCGACTCCACCACACTTTACCCCTACGGCCGATCATAAGGCCTGGGAAGAGGTGACTCTTCCGGCAGAGGTTTCACTGCCCGAAAATATTTTCGACGCGATCATTGAGCGCTTCAATCAGTTTCAGCCTGAGTTTGTCCGTCAATGTCTTTCCATTGAATCCGAGCGTAAGATTCTGATTGAGGATATATCGGCAAAACTTAAAGATGCCGCGGCGTCTGAACAGAAACCGGAGGCTGACACGAAGGATTCCGACACTTCCGAGCGTATAGCCGATCTTGAGTCCCAACTCGCCGCACGCGAGCACACGATCCGCGAGGACAAACGTTACACCGACAGTCTCGAGCGTCAGAAAGCATCTCTTCTCGAACGTATCGATGCACTCGAACGTTCCATGAGAGTCTGCCACACTCCCCGCACGAGTGAACCCGCGGTCGATCAAAATCCCGTTCCTGCCGATCATGCAGCCGATCCTGACGAGATTTCGCGTCTCTCCTCGGAACTCGAACGGGAGAAATCTTTGCGTGAGCAACTCGAACTCAAGTCACGCATGGCTGATACGATGCTCACAGATCTGCGCAACTCGGCTGCGGCCGCGCGTCAGGAACTTGAGGAGGTCCGCACCGCCGGAGAAAAACAGTTGATCCAACTCCAGCAGGAGCATGAGAAGGCGCTCGCAGCGATCGAGATCGAGCAGAAAACAGCTGTCGAAGAAATTTCCAGCCAGATTTCAGCTTTCGAGGATGTAAAGGCTCGTCTGGAGCAGCGTATCGCCGATCTTCAGTCCGATCTGAAGGAGGAGCGCGAGAAATCACGCCGTTACTCCGAGGAGATCGAGGTGCTTCGGTCCACCATCGAAAACAATCTGTATAACCAAGCCAATACCGAACTCCGGCTCCGTTCCGAAATAAAGAGGCTTCAGTCGCAGTTGTCCCCCGCTTCCGTCGGAGATCTTCTCAATGCCGGCGCAAAAGACTGGAACCAGCCACAGCCGGCTCCCGATCATATCCCTGAAGGAACCTCCGCAGAAGTGACCGGGGAGAAAACGGAAGATCAAACTGTTTCAGCGGAACTTTTCGATCCGGAGCCTGCGCCCGCTCCCGAGCCCGAACCGGCTCCACGTCGCAAAAGAGGACGTCCCCGTAAACAACCATATGACGCCGAACTCGACAACCCGAGCGGGTTTTCAAGCACATCGCGGCGCGATGATCCCGAATTCGGCTATCACGAGCCTCCCCATCGTCCCGTCAACGACAGTGCCGCACAACTCTCATTGTTCTGAAAAATGAAATCATTAGTTTCGTCCCTCATAATAGCAACCTCTCTCAGCCTCTCTTTCGCATATGACGGTCAGGCTGCACCTCCCCGTCAGTCGGTCAGCGTAATGGCCGACCTCTCCCCGTTTGTCTATCCTCATAATAGGGTCAGATCCTTCGACCGCCCCGTTTTCACGACTGACGGCAAGGGCTATCTTTCGTTGTCGGACGACGCGAAGACCATCACGTCGATCGATCTCGCTACAGGCAAGGAGATCGAAGTGGTCATGGATGTCACTCGCACACGCGAGAACAACATTCCGGCCATCGAGAGTTTCATTCTGAGTCCTGACGGTTCGAAACTACTTGTGGCCACCCGTACACGTCCCATCTACCGTCGCTCGACCACCGCACGCTACTATATCTACGACATCCGCACCCGGATGCTCACTCCTCTGAGCAGCGAGCATTACCCTCAGCGATCGCCGCTATTCTCGCCTGACAGCCGCATTATCGCCTTCGTCGATCCCGCCGACAATAACATCTATCTTAAGAAACTCGATTACGGCTCGGAAGTGGCGGTGACCACCGACGGTAAGCCGGACAACATCATCAACGGAGTGCCCGACTGGGTTTATGAGGAGGAATTCACCACCACATGCTCTATGGCGTGGTCGGCAGACTCGCGTACACTCTGTTTCCTGAAATATAACGAGCGCAAGGTCCATCCTTATTCCTTTCCGCTCTATCAGGGTACCTGTGACCCGATGGAGAAGTATGCTCTTTATCCCGGTTCATTTACCTGCAAATATCCTGTGGCCGGAACACCCAACAGCAAAGTGTCTCTCCACAGTTACGACGTTGATCTGCGCAAGATAAAGGATCTTTCGGTCGGTAATGCCGATACGGAATATATCCCGCGCATCGGGTTCGGAGGAGCCGACCCTTCGCGCCTGATGGTGGTCACTCTCAACCGTGCCCAGAACCGCATGGAGGTCTTTGCCGTCAATCCCGGCTCGGGTGTGAGCCGTTCGGTCCTTGTCGAACAGAGTGAAGCATGGCTTCCCGATGCTTCCTACGAGCAGATCGCCTTCGAATCAGACCGCTTCGTCGTTCTCTCGGCCCGAACAGGCCGTCAGCATGCCTACGCCTACTCCTACGCAGGTTCGCTCGACCGAGCCCTGACCTCCGGCGATTTCGATGTCACCGAGTGGTATGGAGCAGATGCTGCCGGAAATATCTTCTATCAATCTGACGCTCCCGGTGCGATCCACAGGGTAGTCAGCCGCAAGGATGCCAAAGGAAACGTCACCGATCTTTCAGTTTCCAACGGCACTGCCTCCGCCTGGTTTTCTCCCGACAAGACATTCTGTGGCCTGACATACAGTAATTCGACAACACCTCCCTCAACCAATCTCTGCAATTCACGCACAGGCAAATCGGTGAGGACCCTCGTCGACAACTCTGACGTCGCCTCCCGCTTCGCCTCGGCACCCAAACCTGAGTTTATCTCGATTCCCGGTGCTGACGGACTCGCATATAATGCCTACATCTATCGCCCTGCAGGCTTTTCTCCCTCTAAGAAATATCCTGTCATCATGTACCAGTATTCCGGCCCGGGCTCTCAGCAAGTGCTCGACCGCTGGGTGATAGACTGGATGCCTTTTGCGGCTCAGCAGGGATTTGTGGTGGTCTGTGCCGACGGTCGCGGTACATTCGGCCGCGGGCGCGCCTGGGAAACTGTTGTCTACCGGGATCTCGGACACTACGAAACCATCGATCAGCAGAGCGCAGCCCGCTGGGTGGCCTCTCAGTCGTGGGCCGATCCCGACCGTATCGGAATCACCGGCTGGAGTTACGGAGGCTATGAGACCCTCATGGCCATCTCTTCAGGCGCCGATCCCCTTTATGCCGCAGCCGTCGCCATCGCCCCAGTGACATCATGGCGCTATTATGATACGGTTTATGCAGAGCGTTTCATGCTTACCCCTCAGGAAAACGAGGATGGCTACAACCGTTCGGCCCCTCTAAGTTATGTCGACAGAATGAACATACCTCTTCTCATCATCCACGGAACTGCCGACGACAATGTCCACCTGTCGAACACCATGGAGTATGTCTCTGCGCTCGAAAGTTCGGGCCGTTTCTGCGACATGCTTCTCTATCCCAATATGAACCATAGCATTAACGGATGTGACGCCCGACTGAACGTCTACTCGAAAATGCTCGACTATTTTAACCGAAATCTGCGATGAACACTCAAGCCGACGCATATGAAAAGGCGATGTTCCGCCTCTGGATGAACTGGGTAGTGTCAACCGCCGCCCGCATCCTCCCTATAACACTCAGCATCCTCCTGCCGATGGTGACCGTTCCGATCATCACCCTGACCTGCATGGGACTGCTGATGCTCTATCAGCACCGTTTCAACCGCACAGAGATTGCCTCGTGCATGCTCATTCCCTCCATTACCATCCGCTCGCTCGGTCTGTCGGCGCTTCTGATGATCATCATTAGTCTGATCTACAGTAAAGGTCTCATCACACGCTATTACGAAGAGGAACTGCTGAACTTCCAGATCCCTTATCTTGCCGTGCTGATCATCGCGCCCTGCACCCTTGTCTTGACCGTATTTGCCCTTGTAAGAGGATTCAAATGGTCAGCATGCCGCAACTGCCGCACGCTTTTCGGCGATTATGCCGAGCGTGGTTTCGTCGGGCGCCTTCTCAATCAGGAGCGCAAGGTGCAGATGTGGTTCCTGCTGAGTATCACTGCCGTGATGACAGTGACAGGTTTCGTCTACTACAGCATTGAGTATGTCAACGTTAATCTCAACGATGCCGACCGCCTGATCTTCGTCTGGGTTCCGGTGGCATTCTATATTCTCTCCTGCTTCTTTCTGGCGATGCGCTATTTCACGCTTTGGGCCTATTATGTGCAGAATACACGCGGGAGCATGGTGCGTCACGGAGCATCGACGGCCGTCAGATACATTATCCTCGGCAAGGATGATACATTCTGGCTCAGTAATGAGCCGGGAAGTCCCGATTTCCCCGATTCTGACATTCTCGACACACCGGCCTCGATCATGTACCCCTATCGCGAGAAACTCTCTATGGAGAATGCCCGCGACCTCTTCGAGCGTCTCACCGGTCTGAAGGAGGATCAGTATACCCTCAGGTTCATGTACCGTTCGGAGATGACCGGTACCGACACTAATATACTCCACTATATAGTGACTCTACCTGATCCCGATGTAGTCAAGAACTCTTCGATTTCGCAAGGGGAGTGGTATAGTTTCAAGCGTATCGACGAACTCAAGTTCGAACATCGTCTTTCTCCCAAACTCATGGCCGAAATTGTACGTCTCTACACCGTCACGATGGCCTGGAAGACTTATGATGCCGATGGAAAGCGCCTTTACAGGGTCAAGCATTATCACCCGGCTTTCCGGCTCAAGGGAATTGAAAACTGGGATGTCGACTTCGATTCACCGTTGTGGCTCAACGTGTCGCGATATAATCAGGACAAGCCGTTCTATCGTCTGCGTCGTTTCTGGCAGCGCCGTTTCACCAGATCATGACCGGGGGAAAACGTCTGTTAGTCGTTACCGGTCCAACCGCTTCCGGCAAGACTCGGCGTGCCGTCGATCTGGCACGCGCGTTCGACGGCGAGATCATTAGTGCGGATTCGCGCCAGATCTATCGCGGCATTGACATCGCGACCGGTAAGGATCTCGATGAAGATGGTGACATTCCAGATCATCTGATCGAAATTGCTACCGCAGGGTACA
>CAMWGM010000028.1 GCA_947173755.1 uncultured Muribaculaceae bacterium | reverse complement strand
TGTGTAATAAGAGACAGTCCTTACCTGAAAGCACGCGCTGCACGATGAACTGGTCGGTACACCAGTACCAGAAACCGATGACTGCCGAGCCGATGAGCGCGCCGAGCCAGGGGAAGTTTTCGTCGCGGTTGTCGCGGATAAGGTTGGTCATTGTGTCGCCATAGTCGTTGACTACTTCGATAGAGCAGATGCGCATCATTTCATCCCAGCCGCCGAGAGCCTTAAGACCGAGAACGAGGATGATGAGTGAGCCGAGAAGAAGAATAGGTGTCTGGAGCACTGAGGTATAGAGCACTGATTTCATACCTCCGACAATCGTATAGACGGCCGTGATGATGACGAGGCCGATCGCTGCGATCCAGAAGAAGTCGATTCCCCACAAGGTTTCGATGCCGAAAACCTGTTGGAACACGAGTCCACCTGCATAGACCGTCACGGCCACCTTGGTGAGCACGTAACTGATAAGCGAGATGAGCGAAAGGATTGTACGCGAGGCTGAGTTGTAACGGCGCTCGAGGAACTCAGGCATGGTGTAGACCATCGAACGTGTATAGAACGGGACGAACACCCAGCCGAGGATAAGGATCATCCAGCCTTGGATTTCCCAGTGAGCCATCGCAAGACCCGAAGAAGCACCTGCGCCGGCGAGACCGATAAGGTGTTCCGATCCGATGTTTGAAGCGAAAATAGATGCGCCGATGGCGATCCATGTCGCATCTTTACCGCCGAGGAAGTAGTCTTCGGCATTGTTCTGTTTCTGTCGCATCACCCAGACGATGACTCCGATGAGAGCCAGACAGAATAGGGCAATGACAATCCAGTCTAAAGTTGCCATGTTTGATAGAGTAAGGTATAAAAGGTGTAAAAAAGATTATGATTATTTATTCACTGAGAAGTCGTAGATGCAGATGGACTTGTATGTCTCTCCGGGACGGAGCACTGTCGACGGCCATTCCGGCTTGTTGGGGGAGTCGGGATAATGTTGTGTCTCGAGGCAAAGCGCTCCGCGCTGAGGAATAGGAGTTCCACCTTTACCGTTGATCGAACTGTCGAGGAAGTTGCCGGTATAGAGTTGGATGCCGGGCTCATTGGTATAGACGTTGAGCACTATACCGCTTTCCGGTGACTCGAGCGTAGCGGCGGCTACTTCTGTCGAACCTTCCGTCGCGAGAACGAAGTTGTGGTCATAGCCGTTGCCGTTGCGCAGTTGTTCGTCGTCGACAGCGATGTCTCGACCGACAGCCTTGGCCTTACGGAAGTCAAAAGGTGTTCCTTCGACCGCACGGATCTCTCCGGAGGTCATATATGTGGAGTCGACCGGAGTGAATGATTCTGCGTTGACACGGAGCAGATGGTTGAGGATAGTGGAGCCTTTTTCACCCGAGAGGTTGAAGTAGGCGTGGTTGGTCATGTTGATGATGGTGGGCGCATCAGTGGTTACCTGATAGTCTATCTCAAGACGTGCAGGCGAGTGGAGCGTATAGGTGACTGTGGCTTCCACATTGCCCGGGAAACCGTTGTCGCCGTCAGGCGAGTTGAGCGTGAGGATCAGAGTGGTGTCGTTGGGCTGAGTGGCTTTATAGACACGATACTGCCAGCCGAGATCACCCATTTCGCCACCTCCGTGCAGACAGTGGCCGAAATTGTTCTGCGGCAACTGATAGGTTTTGCCGTCGAGGGCGAAACTGCCTTGATTGATACGGTTGGCATAACGGCCTATCGAAGCGCCGAAGTCGGTGAGATTGTTCTCGGGGAAATAAGCCTGGACGGAGTCGAGTCCCATCACGACATCGCGGGGATTTCCG
The DNA here is from genome assembly GCA_947173755.1 of uncultured Muribaculaceae bacterium. Lineage (GTDB taxonomy): Bacteria > Bacteroidota > Bacteroidia > Bacteroidales > Muribaculaceae > Duncaniella. Next base: position 9,764 of record CAMWGM010000028.1, on the reverse strand, counting down.
TCGCGGTCGGCCACGGTAAGGCTCACGATGCGTCCTCCGAAATTAGTGACACATACCTCTGCATCAGCGTTGCGCAACTGGTAGAGTGCTGTCGAGTCGCCTCGGTAGACGCTTTCGAAAGCAGCCGGATCGAGGCCTGAAAGTGTTTTCGGAGCCGGCTCGGGCGCAGATGCGGTTTTACCTCCGCATGCTGTGAGAGCCAGGGCGACCGGGAGTGAAAGAAGGAAGTACTTCATGGTAACTGGTAATAAATCTATAGATATTTTTGTTCGTTTTTCAGGTTTTTATGCGATTGGCGCGTTTCACACCGTCGATATTCTTGATTTTTTTGAGAAGTTGGTTTACTTGGTTCGTCGATGCGACCCTGACTGTCAGCCTGCATGTGAAAACCTCGTCATGCGCCTCGATGTTGAGCCGTCGCATGTCGAGTTCAAGCGCTGACGAGATGACCAGGGTGAGTTCCTGAAGGATGCCGCGTCGGTCAATACCTTCGACAACGATTTCCGCCATAAATCTCACGTCGGGGTCCTCGGGCCATTCCACCGCTACGATACGGCTCCCGTAACTGCTTTTGAGCAACTGTGCCCGGGGGCATGTCAGCGCGTGGATCTCCACAAATCCGTCGTCACGGATGAAACCCATCACGTCGTCGCCCGGCAGCACGTGGCAACACTCGGGAAGCATGAAATTGCGCGTCCCGTCCTTGTACGTCAGCCGGTAAGTCTCTTTTGTGTTGATTTTTGCAGGTTTGGTGATGACTATGTCGCCGGTCGGGTCGGAAATGATGCGCGTTTCCTGACCCTCCGGATTATCGTCACCCTTCTTCTTACCGAACTTTCCGAGCGAAAGCAGACGTTTCATAAAAGTCCGGTTGGAGGCCGACCGTTCACCGTCGAGATAGTCGTCGATTGCCGCTTCTCCGGTCCCGAGTTTATAAAAGAGATCATCCCTTGAGGAGACATGATATCTGCCGAGGATACTGGTCAGCACTTCATTTGAGAGGGTGATGGAGTTGTCGGCAAGGAATTTGTCGAAAATTTGGCGTCCCTTCTCGATAGCCGGTTGCATCTCGCGGCGCAATTCCTTGCGCAGACGAGTGCGAGCCTTGGCAGTGGTAAGTATCTGAAGCCATTCCTGTTTGGGGTGCTGGTTCTGTGAGGTCAGCACTTCAAACTGATCGCCTGAGGCGAGTCTGTGGGAGAGGGGGACGAGTTTGTGGTTGACCTTCCCGGCTATACAGTGGTTGCCGAGTTCGGAATGCAGCGAATAGGCCGCATCGAGCACTGTGGCATCGGCCGGCAGCGTGAGCAGTTCCCCCTGCGGGGTGAACACCACTATTTCCGATGAGAAAAGGTTGAGTTTGAGCGTGTCGAGGAAGTCTATCGCCGACGGGGTGGGGTCATCGAGAATATCCTTGATAGTCTTCAGCCAGACGGTGAGTTCTGATTCCTCTTCCTTCGTGCCGCCGATCTTGTATTTCCAGTGAGCGGCAAATCCCTTCTCGGCGATGTCATCCATGCGGCGCGAACGTATCTGCACCTCGATCCAGTTTCCTTCTGGACCCATAAGAGTGACGTGGAGTGCCTGATAGCCGTTGGCTTTCGGCACTGAAATCCAGTCGCGTGTACGTTCGGGATGAGGAGTATAAAGTTCGGTCAGCGAAACATAGATTTTGTAGCACAGTTCCTTTTCCGATACACCTTCGGGGCAGTCGAAGATGATGCGCATCGCATAGAGATCATAGACTTCCTCAAAGGGGATATGCTTCGTCTCCATCTTTCGCCAGATGCTGTAGATGCTTTTCAGACGGTCCTTCGCCTCATATTTCAGACCCATCGCATCCAGACGTTCGCGGATCGGGGTCGCAAATCCCGCATAGATCTCGGCGCGTCTCTCATATCCCTTCTCAAGCAGTTGTGAGATACGCTCATATTCCGCCGGATGCTCATATTTGAAACTCAGATCCTCGAGTTCTGTCTTTATGCCGTAGAGTCCGAGCCTGTGGGCCAGCGGGGCGTAGATGTATAGTGTTTCTCCGGCTATCTTGAATTGTTTAGCCGGAGCCATCGATCCGAGCGTGCGCATGTTGTGTAGACGGTCGGCCATCTTTATGAGCACCACGCGTATGTCGCGGCTCATCGTGAGAAGGAGTTTGCGGAAATTCTCCGCCTGAACGGAGGCTTTGTCTCCGAAAATTCCTCCCGATATTTTTGTCAGACCGTCGACCAGTTCGGCAATTTTCGGCCCGAACTGAGCCTCGATATCGTCGACGGTGTATTCCGTATCCTCGACTACATCATGGAGAAGGGCTGCGCAGATCGATGTCGAGCCGAGACCCATTTCGCGGCTTACGATCTGGGCAACAGCCAGAGGATGCATTATGTAAGGCTCGCCTGAACGCCTGCGAACCCCTTGATGAGCCTGCCGTGCGAACCGGTAAGCCCTCTCGATTATCTCGACTTTCCTGCGGTGAGGCGATGCGAGATAGCCGTCGAGCAGTGATCGAAACTGGTTATCGATCAACCGGCTCTCTTCTTCAGGTGTGAGGTTGTAGGCGACGTCAGACATGAGCGGTTTCTTAGAGATATTTGTCTCCGTATGCCAGACGGGCGTCGTTGACCATCAGTTTGATCGATTGTTCCTGTGATTTCGGACAGATCAGGAGAACGTCGCCGGTATCGGCTATGATGTAATCTTTCAGTCCCGATGCCACAACCAGTTTGTCAGGTTTGATGGCGAATATATTGCCGGTGCAGTCATAAGATAACACATGGCAGTTTCGGGCAACGTTTCCCTCGCGGTTTTTGGGAGAATTGTCATAGAGGGCGCTCCAGGTTCCGAGGTCGTTCCACCCGAACGAAACCGTCTCGACATATACATTGTCGGCTTTCTCCATCACTGCGTAGTCGATCGAGTTGGCGGGACAAGACGCGAAGTTGGCATCGATGAAGGCTTTCTCGGCCGGTGTGCCGAAGTCGGCAAGTCCGCGGTCAAAGAGTGTGGTGATGTCAGATGCATAGCGGTGAAGAGCCTCGATGATGCTTGATGTGCGCCACAGGAAGATACCTGCATTCCAGAAAAACTCGCCTGACTCTACAAACACTTTCGCGAGGTCGAGATTCGGTTTTTCTGTAAATGTCTTTACTGACAACACCCCTTCGGCAGCCTCTTTGTCGATCTGAATGTAGCCGTATCCCGTTTCGGGACGTGTAGGGCGGATGCCGAGCGTGAGCAGGGCATCGCGGTGCTCAACAAAATCGAAACCTTTTCTGACACAATCGGCGAAGACAGCCTCTCCGGTGATGAGATGGTCGGAAGGCGTGACTATCATCGATGCCTCCGGATCGAGAGCGTTGATATGATAGGCTGCCCACGCGATGCAGGGCGCGGTGTTGCGTCGGGCCGGTTCAAGCAATATGTTGTGCTCGAGTATGTCAGGCAGTTGTTCCCTGATCAGGGATGCGTATTTGGCATTGGTGACCACCACGATATTCTCCTTCGGGACAATCGGGAGAATGCGGTCGTAACTCATCTGCAGAAGCGACCGGCCGGTGCCGAGGAAATCGATGAACTGCTTGGGGCAGTCTTCGCGCGAATAGGGCCAGAATCGGCTTCCGACACCGCCGCACATGATGACGCAATATCTGTGAGAGTTGGTAGTGGACATTATGATGGGGTTAATCAAGGTTAAATTTAAAGATTGACCGCTAATTTACGAATTTTTCGTGAAACATCCGCAATTTTTTACTGAAAAAAACTCCTGATTACTCAACATCTGCATTTCTGGAAGAGATGAGTCCTGAAATCAAGCCGATTACAATAACTATCGCTGCGGTTATTGCCAGATCGGCGAATGCCAATCGGCACGGATAACTCGTCACTGACATCTGCGAATGATCACCCCCGAGACTTATCAGGCCGAAATGCTGCTGCAAAAGGCAGAGGATTGTTCCTAGCAGAATTCCGACCGCACCTCCTGCCGCGGCTATCATAAAACCCTCCATGCTGAAAATTCTTCGGATCATGCGCGGCGTGGCGCCCAACGCTCGGAGTGTCAGCATATTGTCACGCTTCTCAATGATTATCATAGCCATAGTTGACAGTATGTTGAACGATGCCATCACAAGCACGAATACGAGCATCAGGAATGTGATCCATTTCTCGATCTCGATCATTCTGAACGATGCCTCCTGCTGCCTGAGCCGGTCAGCCACAAGATAATCTTCGCCGAGTGCCCCGGATATCGCTTTCACAATTTGTCGCGTATCGGCACCAGGACTAACCGCTATCTCTATCGCTGTTGCCTCGGTTGTATAGTCGTAAAGATGTCGGGCCACATCGAGAGGAATATACAGCCACTCTGAATCATATTCATTCTGGTTGGTCTGATATACCCCGGTGACTACCAGTGTATCGCTGACGAAAGCCGAAAGTGGAAAGGCAGGATTTATTCTTCCGAGACGCCGCGGGACCGTGAGGTTTACATGGTTTTCAAGCGAAGGTCTTGCGCCCGAGGATATTGCTGCGCCAACGCTCAGCATCGTGCCTCTTCGCCCGAAATAACTTACATCGGTGGCAAGCGGTTCGCCGTCGATCACACACCCGCTGATTCCGGTCACGTCATCGTAGCCGTCGCTCACACCCTTGACAATGACCGGCATTTGCACGTCACCGTTGATCAGCAGTGCCTGCTGCTCAAGCGATGGCAGTGCGACCTCCACGCCCTCTATCTTTGAGATGATAGCTGCAACCGAGTCCGCATTTCCGATGATGCGTTGCCCCGAAATGCTGCTCACCTTGATATCGGGGTCGATAGCGGAAAGTCGTTCCTGAGCCAGGTCATGAAAACCGTTGAAAACCGACAGAACACAGACCATCGCCATGGCCGCAAGCGCTATGCCGGCCATGGAGATGATCGAAATGATGTTGACTGCTGTCTGACTTTTACGCGCCAGCAGATAGCGCAGGGCTATATGGAATGAAACCATGTTTGGGCACGGTGCGCAAGGATTTATGCACGCATCGTGTTTCTGAATTTTTTACTGTTTCAGCAGTTCGTCGATATGCTCTACGTAATCCAGAGAGTCGTCAAGATAGAAGGACAGATCAGGTGTCTTTCTTAACTGGAAACGCACTTTCTGGGCGAGTTCGTAACGGATGGTTTTGGTTGATGCCGTTATGCTCTCAAGAATTTCCTGCGATTTCTGCGGAGGGAAAATCGAAAGATATACACGGGCTATGCTGAGGTCGGGCGAGACACGGACGGCGCTTACCGAAACTAATGTGCCGTGGGTTTTTGCGGTCTGCTGACGGAAGATTTCACTTAATTCTTTCTGAAGCAGTCGCGAGATTTTTGCTTGACGTGTCGATTCCATAATTTATTGTTTTATTGATGATTATTACATTGTGACATTATATTTCGCCAATAGAGCGCAGGGATGATAAGACTCCTTGGCGTGACGCAATCCGGGATCACCTACATCCTCTTCACGGTTGATGTAGATCAGACCGGGATGACGGTTGGTCATCATTTCGGCAAACAGTTTGTTGACGGTCTCGCCGGCACCGTTCAAATCGTGGTTCATCTTTTCGATGTGGGTGTAGAGTGTGTCGCCGATCACTTCGCCCATCGTGAAACCTACGATCCCATGCTCGGGAGTCGAGAGAACCGCTCCTTCGAAACCGTAAACTTCGGGATGGTCGAGGACGTCAAACACCTGTTCGCGCTCGATATCGGCAAGTGCCGGTTTCGAAAGCGGGAGATGCTGACTGTGATAGAAGGCCTTGACGGCCGGGAGGAGATCGTCGGTCAGCGGCTCGAACCGGTAACCGGGATTTTCGGCGAGAAAACGGTTCACATGATTGCGCTTCTTTCCGAGTTTTTTCCCCGAAAGCGTCGCAAGTGCCGAGGCCTCGTAAAGATAATCCGACCAATCCTCGAGTCGGGTCACTTCGGTGGCACCGAGTGCCTTCAGTTGTTCTACATAAGGTTCGGGCACTGCCGAAAAGCGGAGTTGCATGTTATGGGCGGCGCAGTAGTCGCGAAGCAATGCCACACTTTTTTCGAGAGGCATTCGGCCGACAGGCAACGAGAAAGCCGGACGTGTGACATCATCTTCGGTTACACCCTTGATAAAGAGAGTGTCGTCGATGATACAGATGGAATAGTCGAAATATTCTGCCCACATTAGCGTACCGCCTACTGTAAAGTCACAGGTTCGCGAGTCTGACATTGCAAATATCGGTCGCATGCGTTCGACATCAGCCTTTGTCATCGGTTTGAATTGCAACCGGCGATCGGTCGATACATTTATATGAGTGCGTGGGAGTAATGTTGTGTTATACCCTCGGGTTGAAACGGAAGTTGATACTGACATAGACATAGGAGAGAATGTTTATATCAGAATAACGCCGCTGACGGCACGAGGGTTCAATGAGACAGTGGCGAGAACTCTCATTTGTCTCATCAAACCCTCTTGGAGAACGGTTACTTTTTCGCCTTTTCGGCTGTCTGGCTTCCGGCTTTGGCATCACAGCAGGCTTTCTGCTGGACTGTGCCACATTTTTCATTGCGGGTCTTGTCGCATTTCTTCATAGATGCTTTGTCGCATTTTCCGCCCTGCTTGCAGGATTTGTCTGATTTCATCTGACATGCGTTACCGGTGATTACTTTATTTCCTGTATCAGTGCCTGCCACGGATGCTTTATACCCGATTTTCTCGAAACCTTTTTCGATCGCTTCGGGTGAAGTTTTGGTTGCGTCATAGGTGATGGCCACAGTCTGATCCTTAAGCGAGGTGACGATTTTCTTGACACCGCTCTCGTGACGCAGATTGGTTTTGATTTTGTTCTCGCAGTTCTCGCATGACATGGCAGGCGATACGTTGAACACTATGACCTTGTCGGCCGCATTTGCGCTGACGGCAATTGCCATGACGAGCATCAGGATGCTGAGAATCTTCTTCATAATTCAGAGTGTTGGTTATGGATTTATAGATATTTCGTAAAGTTATAACGGAATCCGACGTAAAACATTGCACCGTCGACAGGCGCATGTATAAGAGTAGCGTCGAAATTAGGGCCCCAGGGGTTTGAGGCGCCGATTATGGGGTTGCGCTGATGGTAAGCCGTCAGATTCTCGCCCCCGATATAGATGGACCAGTGTCTGAAATTCCGTGTCAGCTGGGCGTTGAGTGTCGCGAAAGGATGATAGGTTGCGCTCCACGAAGCCGTGCCGTCACCGAGCAGATATGGCGTGGGATTTCGTCCGCTTCCGGTGATGGCGCAGGTGATATCAACCTGCCACAACCCCATATCCGGAGTCCAGCCGAGGGTGAAAAGCGTCTTCGACCGCGGAGTAAGCGGCTTGCTGACCATCCCTTGCCCATAATTGGCTTTTACGTCGGTGAGTCTCCAGGCAGCGGTGAAACTCAGGTCTTCGATAATCTCTATGTTTCCTTCAAGTTGGAATGTGTGGGAATAAGATGGTCCGTCGCTGCTTCGGATGATAGCCTCGAACGGTGATGTGTCAAGGTCAAGTAACAACTGCGATCTAAAGCGTGTGTAATAGTATTCGGCTCCGAGACTGACCTTCCGGTCTGCCAATCTGAACTTCGATGTTAAAGACGTGCCGAAATTCCATGCCGATTCCGCTTTGAGATCTTTCGCGATGACAATGTTGCGGCTCGATGCCATCATATAGTGAAATTCGGCGAGTGGGTGAGGGGTGTGCCATCCTCGTCCGGCCGAAACCTGAAGTGAGATCAGGTCGGCAGGAGTGAAGCGCACATGCAGACGTGGTGTCAGCATGAAGCCGTATTTCGAACTATGGTCAAGCCTTAACCCGCCCATGGCTATGAGGCGGTTGTCGAGATTGAAAGTATATTGACCGTAGACACCCGGAGTGAGTTCGTGCTCCGGCCGCCATGTCGGAACCAAGTCGGGGTCAGGCCGGTTGCGCCAATGCTGGTCGAGGTTGTCGCACACCAGTGAAAGCCCGGCCGACAGGGCATGCAGGGGCGTCCATTTGCGTTCGAACATAGCAGATAGATAACCTTCGAGTTGACGCACGTCATAGAGGCGGAGTCCGAAGTCTGAACGCATGTCATGGAACGATCCTGAGGCGATGAGGGCCACGTTCGTGTCCGACTCCGGGTCGATGATATAGGCATTCTTAGTGAAAAGTTCCGTCCGTGCGGTGCGTATGTCGATCACGTAGGGATTTGTGAAATGGGCATGATGACCTATCTGACCGCTCCTCCTTTTCTCGACGATCTGCTTTAAAGCGCCCTGGAAAATGTATCGGTCACCGAGATATGCCCATCGGTTCATCGCAGCGAGTTGACTGACCAGAGGTTTGTCCACAAATCCGTCTTCGTTTGTGTCGTGTGATGCAAATGAATGCTCACCGTGGACGAGAAGCCCTGCGCTCAGCCGGCGCGACAGTCGGAGATTGCCGTCGAAATTCACTTCGGCTTTCCCCATTGCATCAGCATATCCGTTGACGGTCAGCGACGGATCAGCCTGCGGTTTTTTAAGTTCGACATTGATCTGACCGGTAATCGACTCATATCCGTTTTTCACGGAACTCGCACCCTTGCTGATCTGAATCGATTGCAGCCACGGACCTGCCACATAGCCAAGCCCGTAGGGGGAGGCTGCCCCGCGAAACGAAGGCACATTCTCTGTAAGCATCTGCACATAAGTGCCTGACAGACCAAGCAGCCTGATCTGTCGCGCGCCGGTGGCCGCATCGGAATAACTGACATCGACCGACGGATTGGTCGTGAAACTCTCCCCGAGGTTACAGCATGCGGCACGTTTCAACTCGAACGCCGAGACGTTTTCCGTATTGGTGGCTGTCCCGCGCAGTTTGCTGACACTGATCCTCTCGCTGACGGTCACTTCCTCGAGTTGCAGGTCGAGCGTGTCCGCGGGCTCTTCAGCACTGGAATATAATGCCGATGCAATGGCGAAAATTATGGATAAGAAACGGTTGTTCCTCATTCCGGATCAGGGATAGAATCGTTGAGCAGTCTTCCTTCGAGCATCTTGAAGTGCTGACGCGCATCGCGGGTGGTCAGATATTCTTCGAGAGCATCAACGTGGGCGGGTTTGTGTATGTCAGTGCCGACAAATCTCACCCAGCCTTTCTCGATCAGCGCCTCGGCGATTTTCTTTTCCTGCTTGCCGTAAACACCTGCGAGCGAGAGCAAATTTATCTGGAAATGGGTGCCTGCGTTGTGAAGCGCCTCATATCTGCCGAGATGTTTGCTGTAATAGTAATTGTATCGCTCGGGATGGGCGAGGATAGGGCGGAAACCTTCGATTTTCAGGTCGAACAGCAGTTGGTCGAGACCCCAGGGTTCCTGAACGAACGAATTCTCGACTATCAGATAATTTCCCGGTAACGGTTTGATGTTTCCTGCCGCGAGTTGGGCGCGGAAGAAGTCGTCGATTCGGTTTTCCGACGAACGTTCGAGAATGACCGATGAATTCTGCAGAGCGGCCGCTGTCTTCAGTTGCTCAAGTGCGTCGTCAAGAATTTCGGGAGTGTTTTCAAAAGTCACTTCTGTGATGTGGGGTGAAGCGAAGATGCGTCTGAACCCCATCTCTTCCATGCGTTCCAAGAGACGGAGGCTGGTCGAGAGATCGGGCGAACCGTCGTCAACCCCCGGCAGAATGTGGCAGTGGATATCTGTAGTTATGGGCAGACTCGCTTTCTCACCCTTGCGTGAGAATATATCAAGTAATGACATGTAGAC